>DATFVA010000437.1:0-2305 GCA_035260565.1 Ignavibacteriaceae bacterium
TGCGGCTGGCTGAAAGATAAGTATGGAGTATCCTGGCAGGTAGTTCCGTCTGTCCTTCCAAAACTTTTAAGTGATGGTAAAAAAAGTCAGAAAGTTATGGGACAGCTTTTTAAGATGAAAAAACTGGATATTGAAGAATTACAGAGAGCTTATGATGAATAGAGAAAGGGAGAATTAAATGAGAAAACTGGTGGTTAACACTTTTGTTACTCTCGACGGGGTTATGCAGGCACCCGGCGGACCTGAAGAAGATAAAGACGAAGACTTTAAATATGGAGGATGGTCATTTAATTACTGGGATGATCAGATGGGAAAGACCATGGATGAACTGATGAAGCAGCCTTTTGATCTTCTGCTCGGCAGAAAAACTTATGGAATATTTGCGGCTCACTGGCCAAGGATAGAAAATGACCCTACTGCAGATAAACTTAACAGTATTAAAAAATATGTTGTTTCAAAAACTCTTGATAAAGCTGAATGGAATAATTCATACCTTATAAAAACAGATGTTGTTAATGAAATTAAGAAGCTTAAAGAAAAACAGGGCGCTGAAATACAGGTACACGGAAGCAGCAGTCTCATACAGACACTTCTTAAAAATGATCTGGCAGATGAATTCAATATCTGGGTTTTTCCTGTTACTGTCGGAAACGGAAAAAGGTTGTTTGGCGAAGGTACTCACGCTGCTGACTGGAAACTTATTCAGAGTAAGGCGGCATCCACAGGAGTTCTTATCAATACTTATCAGCCGGGAGGTGAATTAAAAACAGGATCCTTCGCACTTGATAACTCCTGAATTCATTACGATAAAAATCAAATAATATTCAATTAGATAAATATAAAGGAAAGTAATATGGCAAAGATGAACCCGGTTGTGCACTTTGAAATGCCTGCCGAAGACGGAAAAAGGATGACTGAGTTTTATACAAATTCATTCGGGTGGAATATTCAGCAGCTTGGGCCTGAAATGGGAAATTATATGGTCGTCTCTACGTCGGAAACAGATGGTAAGGGTCACCCGGTAAGACCCGGATATATCGGCGGGGGATTTTATCCGAAACCGAAAGACGGTTCTGCTGATCATCCGTCAGTCGTTATTGCAGTTGATGATATCAGTGATTCTGTTCAAAAAGTAAAAGCAGCCGGCGGCACAGTACTGGGCGAGCCTATGGAAATTCCGGGAATCGGAATGTACGTGTCGTTTAAGGATACTGAAGGGAACCGTGTAAGCCTGCTTCAACCCGGCGATAATATGTGATTAAGGAAATTAAATGAGAAAAGTGGTTTTTTCTATAAATAGTACGATTAATGGATTTGCAGATCATACCACGGGAATCGTTGATAATGAGCTGCATGATTTTTTTGCGGATTACCTGAATGAAATTGATGTTAGTTTGATGGGAAGAAAAACCTACCAGCTAATGGAAAGCTATTGGCCGGTTGCACACAAAGATCCCGAATGCACTGAGAGTATGAAAAGATTTGCGGATAAATTCAATTCGCTGAAGAAGATAATTTTTTCAAGAACTCTAAACAGCGTTGGATGGCAGAATTCGGTTCTTGCTGAAAAGGATCTGGTTTCAACTGTATCTGAATTAAAAAAAGAAAAGGGTAAAAGCATTTCTGCAGGAAGCATAAGTATTGCGGAGCAGTTAGTGAAGCATAATCTCATTGATGAATTCTGGTTTTTGGTTCATCCTGTCATTGCGGGCAAAGGTCCCCGCTTATTTGAAAAGATTAATAAGGTAAACAAACTTCAGCTGATAGATTCATTTGCCTTCAAATCGGGAGTAATGGTTCTTCATTATTCATTGGTAAGACCGGGTATGTAATAAATTTTGAAGGTACACTATGGATACTTTTATTTATAAAACAAACATCAGCTCTGACAGTGATTTTCATACTGTCAAAAAAACACTCACGGAAAAGAAAAGCATAAATGAATGTACAATTGATCTTCTTGATGTTGATAAAGTTCTCCGTGTAGTGTCCGATTCTTTTACTGTCGCTGAGATAGAAAATGAGGTAATGAATATGGGGTATTATTGTAAGGAGCTTGAAGGATGACTAAAATAATTCAATAACATCATTATCGGAGGAAGCAATGTATCTTATAAGAGACGTTTTTAATACGAAACCGGGCAAGGCTAAGGAACTTGTAAAAAAATTCAAGCAGGCAATACCATACATGGAGAAGCAGGGAATGAAGGGTTCGAAAATAATGACGGATATCGCTTCCACATACTGGACTGTTATATTTGAATCTGAAGCAGAGGACCTTTCTCAATTCGGAAAAGAAGTGAGA
>DATFVA010000438.1:0-5866 GCA_035260565.1 Ignavibacteriaceae bacterium
CCTGCCTCATTCAATGTTTTAATCTCTTTTTCCAGTCTGATATCAGGAGGGAATAAAGTTTGGGAAAGCATTAATATTTTTTTCATTGCCATATTAATTTACTGGTCAAACTCATTCTCGGGATATTCAAACAACAATTTCATATAGAAAAAAGCCTGTGAAAATCTGGCGGAAAAAAAATAAACCGGAATCCTGAGGAATAATCCCATATAATGGAAAAAGAGTAAAAATGAAAATTCAATACCTCTATAATGTTTCTGGTACTTCTTTATCTTTGCGATATTCTGCTGTTTAAATTTGAACCATTGATTCTTATCCACTGTAGCTCCTCCCACATGATAGACACGGGTACCGGGGTAATAGAATACTTTACCGCCCATCGCCTTAAATCTATAGCAAAGATCACTTTCCTCACCAAAGAAGAAAAAACGTGAATCAAAACCGCCAAGTTTTTTTACCGCAGCACCGGAACAGAACATAAACGCTCCTTTAATTAAATCAACCTCAATGGGACGACTAATGGTTTCATAATTGTAGTGAAACCGGTTAAATAATCTACTCCGAGGTAATAGCTTATACAGAAAACAACTTTCTCCAAACGAATTTGCAAGCGTGTCGAAATCAGCAACCGAAATCTGATCGGAACCATCCTTATTCATTAATTTACATCCAATAAATACATCGTTACTGATGCTTTCAGCAAAATCAAATAATTCACGGAGGCTGTTTTCGATAAAATAAGTATCATTATTTAAAAAAAGGATAAATTTACCGGCAGCGTATTCCAAACCGATATTATTAGCTTTAGCAAAACCAAGGTTCTCTTTATTTTGAATCAATCGAACATCAGGATATTCCAATAATACTTGCTCAAGATTGCCCTCGTTGGATGCGTTATCAACTACAATAATTTCATATTCCAGACCTTCAGTATAAGCAGCAATAGATTGCAGACATTGTGCTAATAACTGAGAGCCATTGTAATTAATTATAATAATGGAAATACTTATATCCTTAATAATGCCAGTCCCCATTTCTCTCTGTGTATAAGTTTGAAAATCATCATTATTTCATCATCCTCAAAGTATTTTAATTTTAAGGAAATAAATATAATTATGATTAGAGCAGATATAAAATAAAAAGGCCAGGACAAATAATTCAGACCATATAACAAAACCGAAACTACAGCACACCAAATAACTGTTTTAAAATTAAAGAAATTAAAATTTAATCCTTCTTTAGTTACAATAATAGATAAAATGAAAGTACCCGCTGCAATAGCAATTAACTTTGCAAGCCCTGCTCCAGTATATGAATACAGGGGGATCAGGATCAGATTTAAGATCAGATTTAGAATCATAATAGCAGAGACATATATGATTATTTTCTTTTGCCTGTTATAGGCTGTCATCAAATTTATTGTATGGAAATTATAAAATAAGAATATTTGAGTGACCAGAAGAAATATCATTGGTAAATAGGCCTCAGAATATTTCGGTCCGAATATAAGGGTAATAATAATTTTCGCTTTGAGGCTAAAGAGAATCGTAATGACAAAAGCAGAAAAAAACAGCAGTTTGTAAATGAATTTATTTATTTTGATGTTTTGTTTTTCATTAGAGGTTACGTTCTTAACCAGCGTTGGAAAAATTGTGGAGGCAATTGCTGAAGGTATAATCATTAAAGGAAGGGTCAGTCTTAGTGCCACCGAATAAATACCGGTTGCAAACTCAGAATCCATATATTTAAGAATCAGCAAATCAACCTGCTGAAAGATTGAAAGTATGATTACGTAGGTTATTAGAGGACCGGATTCTTTTATAAGCCATTTCCAGTTGGCCAATGAAAAGTGAAATCTGTAATTATAATTTTTGTGCAATTTATTGAGGACAAAAAAGAATCCCGGAATATTTGAAATGACATATGCAGTGACTACATAATATATGCTTGCCTGAAAAAAAGGTGTAAATAAAATAAGGAGTAGAAATACAAAATTGTCAAGCATTATTCCAATCATCGAAACGTATGAAGAAAGGGATATTTTAAACGGGATATCTAATAGATCTCTAAAATTTTGAAACTTAGCAGAGAACAGAATATTCAAGAATAGTATATCGGCAAGAACGATTTCCAAAGTGGTTAAGGCAAGGAGCCAGCCTGCAACATTAAAAATAACTAATACTATAAGAAATAATATCAGACGGAGTGAAACAGCAGTATTCAGGAAAACAAAATTTCCTTCTTTCCTGGAACTTTCCCTGAATGTTATTGGAGATAACCCTAAATCAATAAATTTTGACAGTATTGAAACCAGAGCCAGTATATAACTAAAAAGTCCAAATTCTTCTACACCAAGATACCTTGCAATGAGAGTTATGGATATAAAGCCTAAGATTAATGAGAGTGACTGTCCACCGAGAATCGAAAAGAAATTTGTGAAAAATTTTTGTGGTTTTGATTCAATCATTTGCGTGCAAAATTCCAACTTGATAATCTTTCAAGTATAGGAATTAAAATCAATACAATGAAGAAACTGATTATGAATACGCCGGACCTGGTATAAAGCGTAAGAAAAGAAAACATAATAATGACATAAAAAAATGAAAGAACCACTAGTAACCAAAGCTTTTTCTTTTCAAAGAACTGATACCAGAAAAAAGAAGCGCCAAAACCCAGAAGAAACGGAAATAAAAATATTCCGCTTACACCGAAATCCCCATATAGCGGACGCAGGTATGTGGATGTGTTTGTCCACATCGGGATGAAATATCCCTTATCATAAAAGGAAGGGTGTTTAACAACTCCGAATTTAGACAGGAAATTATAGACCGGCTGAAAGGTTATTTCACCGAACATATTTCTTTCATCAAAATCCTTCTCGAAATATCTGCTTAACACGCCCACATGGCTGCTTGCATAGAGATAAAGGGAAGGTGTTATAAAAAATCCGCCTCTCAGCTGGTTCAGATTCTGAGATGAGGCTCGAAATGATTCTATAGTACCCCTTGTGCTTCGTACCAGACCGGCACCGCCGATAACTAATGCTACAACTACAATAATCGCAAAGCCAACCTTTAACTTAGACTTAACATTTATATCTGACTCCCTCCTTGAATCCAAATGTCTGAACAGGATAAAAGTAGCAAGAAATAAAAAGAAACCACTTAATATTCCGGCTCTGGCAAAATTGGCAATTTCTCTTAAATTGACAGCAACGAAAGGTAGGATTGAGATAATGGTAATTTTACGCTTATAAGCAACATATATACCACTTAAGAAAACTCCTACATAAGAAATCGAACTTATATATGGGATCACCCCTTTAATCTCTCCTTCGACCCGAAGTCTGTATATATCATTGGCATTCAGGAAAACAGCTGGAATACTTCCATACATTCGTATAAGTATCATCCAAAGTTGAATAGCCCCTAAAATTCCTAATATGGAGATAACGAGAATTGAATACTTAACTACGATACCTCCATCCTTAAAAATCTTAATATTATTAATATCGGATCTAATGAACACATCATCTTTTTTATAAATTCTTCGGGCATATGTAACAATAAGGCTTCCGGCTAAAAAAGATAGAAAAGCTCCGGAGACTGCAGCCCATGTAATACCAGATAATTCAATATAATTCATCAGCTTCATTTCATAAAGAAAAAGCATGAAAAACCATGAGAAAACATATATTGAAATATGGTTTATCCACTTATTAAAAGCACTCTTACTTAAGAGAATCACAAAGAACGCTATTAAAAATAAGGCTAGAAAAATCATTGCCTAATTCTGTAAATTCTTTTTACCTTGTTAAAAAACCTAAATCCTTTTTCCTCAACAATATTTCTCTGAGGTTCATTTCTCAGCGCAGATTCACCAGCAAAAATAAAAAGTAAATGACCGAAAAAGCCGAGGAAAAATATTCCCAGAACAATAAATGTTCTTTTGGGAGAGTCCTTAATCCGGGGTGGAACTGCACTATCCATTACAAGAATTGTGGGCACACTCTTTTGTTCTTCAACCTTTGCCTGTTCGTATATTGGAAGAACAACTTCTAGAATGGATTGCTGGATTTCGATATTTCTATAATACCTATAATATTTTAAAGCATATTCAGGTGCTTTTTTAAGAGGGAATAAAATATTGGACTCTGTAGACAATTTGTCGGCCGATTTCAATTCATTAACTTTGTTTTTCAATAAACTGAGTTCATTAGACGCTATTTTATATTGAGGAGAATTCACTCCAACTTGCTGTTTTAGCAAATCGGTTTGGATTTGTACTGAAGCAAGTTGCGACTCGATCTCAGCAGCAGATTTAATCGCGGCTTCAAACTGGTCAGGAATTGCCAGAATCCCATACGCTTTTTGGAATTTATATAATGAATCTTCAGCAGCTTTCAAATCGCTGACATTCTGTTCATATCTTCTTTCAATAAACAACCGGTTATTCTTTGCCTGCCGGATATTTAAGTTAATGTTAATACTATCTAAAATTCCGACAAAATAATTTGATATAGATGCGCTCAAATCAGGATCTTTGTTTATTGTACTAATTTCTATCATACCATATTCATTTGGACTAAACGAAATATCGCCCCGAAATGCTTTCAGCGCTTTATCCATATTTTTATCTTCTATCTGGTAATACTGCATCAGGTTAAAGTGCCTAATAACATCCACCTGTAGAGTTCTGCTGTTAAGAATTCCCATTAACATATCCTCAGGTGTACCAGCGACGCCAAATAATTTGGCACCTATGGACATCGCCGAAGAATTTCCTCCAAGCAGACTTCCCAGACCACCAAGATCCATTGAATTATCCTGGGGAGTCATCACAGTTGCAGTGGCTTTATATTCATTTGGTATCAGCAGGACGATAACTACCGTGATAATAAAAGTCAGGCTCAGATTTATTATTAATAAATTTTTCCAATTATAGATAATAGTCAAATAATCAGAAAATTTTGTTCTCCCGGATCCTGAATCATTACTCATATTAGATTTGCTTTATTTATTTAAAATTTAAAGATAATACAATCGGTATTTTTAATGCAATATGATTAGTTATACCTATCTTTCCTCAAAGGGTATATAAAAGAGATTTTGAAGCAGAGCTATAATATTATTCTTTGGTGAAATCGTAAATCAATGATGTCTGATCGAAAAGTTGTTAATTTTTATATGTATAAATTTGAAGAAATTTGCTGCCTTTAAATTTCCTTATATAAGATAATACCCATAGTGTTTTCTTTTCCTGATATAAAATTATAAATCATATTACATGGGAAACGAATAAGAAAAAATCTATGTAAAATACCAGCGAATAATTTGTGTGGTAAGGATTTTTCTTTGGGCTGATCCATTAATAATGGAGTCCCCTTCTTAGACAATTTAGTCACCCCTGGATTTTCTTTTCTCGTTCTTAGATATTTTATTAATCGGTTTTCATTAGGAGGATAATATTTACTGAAATCGGCATACACGATCTTAATTGAGTTTGCCAAAGCCATATTTTCGAATGCATAATGAGTAAACCATGTTACGTGCACGGGAGGTCTATCTGTATTCCAGATGTGGTTAGAAGGGTAATATTCTTTGCTGGGGGTGGTTAATAATATTAAACCTTTCTCATCTAAAAGTTCCTTACATTTTGTAAGGAATCTATTGGGATGGGGTAAATGTTCGATTAATTCAGTGGCTATAATTAGATCGAATTTTTCCTCCTTACAATCCAGACTTTCTAAGTCCGATTTCAAATAAAAATCTCCAAAATGAGTCTGGGCATATTTGATAGCCTCCCCAGAAATATCTATCCCCAAGACGTCCATTCCCCTTTTTTTAATTGCATAGGTTAAATAACC
>DATFVA010000439.1:0-6091 GCA_035260565.1 Ignavibacteriaceae bacterium
CTGTAAAGGAATATCAACATATTTACAGACCTTAGGATTGTCTGCGATTACATCTATAAGTTCATCAGGAAACTGAGAAGGGTATGCATACATTAAGCGGATCCATTCAATTCCATTGACTTCGCTGAGGCTGTTTATAAGCCGGGTAATGGCCTTTTTGCCGTATATATCTTTGCCATAATCTGTAGTATCCTGTGCTATCAGAATAAGTTCTTTTGTATGATTTCTTGCCAGGAATTCTGTTTCCCTAACGAGGTCTTCAACCGGTTTTGATTTATGGCCGCCCCGCATTAAAGGAATGGCGCAGAAGGAACATGGGTGATCGCATCCTTCAGAGATCTTTAAATATGCCGTATGAGGAGGAGCAGATAAAATCCGTTCTCCCAACAATTCATATTTGAGTTTGCCTCCCAATTCTTTCAGAATCTCCTCATATTTTTCTGTACCGAAATAAGCATCAACTTCCGGTATTTCCCTGCGGAGATCATCCATATACCTTTCAGAAAGGCACCCGGCTACAATTACTTTCCTTAATTTTCCTTTTTCTTTTAATGAAACGGCATTCAGGATAGTGTCTATAGATTCCTGTTTAGCAGCTTCAATAAATCCGCAGGTGTTTATTATAACAGTATCGGCCTGCTCAGGGTCATCTGATAATGAAAGTTGATTTAATTTCAGCTGGTTCATCAAACGTTCAGAATCAACCGTATTCTTAGAACATCCCAGCGTTATTACACTTACAGTGTCTTTTTGTTTAATAATCATTATAATTACTGAGTTCAGCTAAAATTTTTAAGGTACAACAGAATTACAGGGGCAGTATAAAGAAGTGAATCAAATCTATCAAATATTCCGCCGTGACCAGGAATTAAGCCTGAAGAATCTTTAACTCCCGCATCTCTTTTAAATAGGGATTCTATAAGATCACCTATCTGTCCAATTATACCAATAATAATTCCTAAAATAACAACCGAAGTCCAGCTTAGGAAGTCCAAAATAATTACTTTGGCGAGAAGCATGGTCAAAATGGAGAAAATAAAGCCGAAAATGGCTCCTTCCCAGCTTTTTTTTGGACTTACGCGGGGAAATAATTTATGTTTCCCAAGGCTAAGGCCGCCGAAAAAGGCAGCCGAATCACAAATCCAGATTGCAGCCAGTATTGAAATAATCAGGTATCCGCCACGGGTATAGAGATATTCAATCCTCGGGTACAGTTCCCTTATTCCGAGCAGAGCATCTGCAAAAAAGCCTATATAAAATACTCCAAGCATTGTAGTACCGATATTTATTATTGCAGAACCTTTATTCCGGAAAAGTTCAAATAATGTAAGTATGATTGTAAAAGCAAGTATCAGGGAATAAATATCAAGGTAATGAAAAAATTCATTTGTAAGTAATAACAGAATAAAAATAATTCCTATCCATGTATTGGTATAGATATTTTTATTTCTGACAAATCTACCGAACTCATAAAATGAAAGGACAGCAATTGCGGTGGTAAAAATGAAGAAATAAATGCTGCCGAAATAACTTGCTGCAATAATAACCGGGATTGCCAGCAGGGAAACAAGTACTCTTTGAGTTGTGTTACCCAGGGCCATCAGTAGTTATTCTTCCTCATCTTCATCGCTTCCCTGTTCAGTTTTTAACTCTTCAATAAAATTAAGGGCGGACTGGACATCCTCTTTCCTGACGTATAATTTTACGAGTGAGAAATCTCCGGGAGCGGGAAAATTTCTATCTTTCTGAGACAGAATCGATGTCTTAATTCCAGCGCTCTCAAGGTTATCTCTTAACATTTCCACATCGTATTCCTGACCGGATGTATAAACAACCTGCCAGTTTTCTTCAGTCCATTCTTCAGGCTGAACAAAATAATCATCATCCACAAGCCTGATACCGCAGTCAGGACAAATAGTCATTCCTTCTACATATTCATATTCACAATTAGGGCAAACAGGCATAAATCCTCCTTATGTTATAATCTGTTTTGAATAAAACTTTCTGATAGTAATAATAAGGCCAATCATCATAATGCTAAGTAATACTATCATGAGCACGGCAGAATTTAAATCTACATTTGAATCAGGGGTCGAATTTATCAAGTCTTCATTTCCAATAAGAAAATATACCATAATCGCAATAAAATTATTAGTAAAATGCAGACTCATCGGAATGAGAATAGAATTGCTCATATATGCTGCGAAACCAAAATAAAACCCCAGAATTATTAAAGGAATCATTCCGTAAGGGTTAAAATGATAAATTCCAAAGAAAACTGCCGTGATGAGCGCTGCCCAGACAGGTTTGATCCTTAGTTCGAAGCTTTTCTGGATAAATCCCCTGAACATTGTTTCCTCACAGACTGCAGGAACGACTGCTACAACGGTTATGACCAGTAATGCTTCAAATAAATTTTTTGCTGCAAGAAGGTTTCCATACGTTTTCTCTACGAGGTCGTTTAAAGAATCGAGAGCAGATTTAATTGAATTTATAAATTGGGAGTTTGCCGCCCAGATATCGATCAGGTAAGTCTGAACTGTGATAAAATACTGAAGGAGGGGTGTAAGAATTATTATTCCGATGCCAAAAAGGGCGAATTCTTTCCAGGAGGGGATCCTTGTCCGTATCACCGAAGAAATATCTACATAAAACCATTTAGAAAACAAAAGGGCAGGCAGGAGCATAAAGAGTATTTGTCCGGCCATTGTCATCAATCTGACGCCATTCACCGGGGCACTATCGATGTTCATCCCGAAAATAAGCAGAGTAATAACACCGCCGACGACCTGGTAGAGGATAAAACCTCCGATTAAGCCAATGAATGCAGCCGCAATCGGAGAGATCTGAGGCTGTATTCCACCAGAAGTTTTCTCCTGTTCCTCTTTTTTATCAGGGTCCTCATTCAGAGGATGCTGTGAATTAAAATCATCCATTTAGTGAAAATAATTAAATGAGCAGGTATTTCCTACTTTAAGGAATTCTACAATAAGTTTGATTATTTTCCTTTCAGTAGTGAATATTAGTGTTTTGAAGTGAGTTTTCCCTTCAATCCCTCAAAAGCTGTTAACTCAGCATCAATAGACCCTATAACCACTTTTGTTTTAACTTTTACAGGAATTTTTAAAGTATCATCACTAAGCCAGACAACAATACTACCTTCACTTTTAAAGAGTCCCCCCTCCTGTACAAGCGGTTCAACCACTATACAGTCAAATGTTCCTGCTGAGACATCAATAGTTTCCTTACCGAGATAGCGAACATCAAGATCATAAACTTTATCTTTATAAAAATTCTTAAGATGTATACGGTCATTTTTCTTCAGGTCGGAATAATTGAAGGTTCTGGCAAGGTAAAAAGCAGAGACAATATCATTTACATATTTAGGGATTTCATACTCACCTTCGCTCGTTTTGGCTTTTCCTTTTCGCTGGTCAAAGAATGCTGAGAAGTCCCTGCTATAGCCTCCCTCCCTAATATGCTGTTCAAACCGCCATGGAAAGAGTCCTTTAGCATCAATATAGGTTTCATATCGATCACGCACTTTATAAATCCAGTCGAAGCTTGGAACTGAATTTACCTCGAAAGTTACATGGTAGGCTTCTCTACCTGATATTCTTCTCATCTGGGGGATCTCCATCGTAGCCACCCCGGCAGTAACGAACCCATATTTTACATTGAAAGTGAGTTTCTCCCCAACCTTAAACGCATTATTTTCCAAAGTTCTGAAGTCCGGATTACTGACAGTACTATCACTGCGGGAACCGGCATATGCAAGAACAGGCAATAATAAAAATAACGGCAAATATTTTCTGAACATCTATTTTCTCCGTTCGTCTTGAATAAACTTATAAATTTTTTCTGTTTCATAAAAGATATCGGTCACTTCGATGCTAGTCATACACTCCAGCCTGTCACACTGTTCCCTTGAACAGTCTTTACATTCGATTTTAGGTGAAAAAATAACTTTTTTATCAGTATAGGGTCCCCATCTTTCCGCTGAGCAGGCAGGGATCCTCGGGTAAAACCCGATTGTATATTTTCCAAGAGCTGCCGCAATATGAATTGGCCCGGTAGAATTCGATATGAAGATTGAGGATTTATCAATTAAAGCTATCATTTCAGACAAGCTCAATTTTCCGGCGAGGTTCAGAATACCTGGTCTGATTTTCAGATTTTCACAAAGATACTTCTCACGATCACTCCCGGTCAAAATTATATTTTCCGTCAGTCGGCTGGAAATCTTTTCAACCAGGGATCTGAATTTTGACTGAGGAAGGTCCACAGAACTTCCCCCGCTTCCGGGATGAATTATTATTATAGGTTCCTCAGACTTTATTTCAGACCTTGAAAGTATTTGAGCGACTACGTCTTCAGCTGATTTATGCGGTCTGAGGTTGAAGTTTACTCCACCGGGATGCACTTCTTCTTCGATGCCAAACCTGCTGAGCAGGTTAACGTTGTATTCAAGTTCATGTTTTTCGGCATACTTCCTATGTTCATAGATTTTTTGATTGAACAGTACTGAATACCACCGGTAACCCGTACCTATCCGGTATTTTATTTTACTTAAATAAATAATCAGTGCTGTAACCAGGGTAGGATATACTATAACCGCAGAATCAAAATTATATTTATTAATGGTTTTTACATTTGCCCTTATAAGGATTTTTTTCTTCTTTTCCTGCAGAATCAGTACTTCATCGATGTATGGATGGTCTGCAGCCAATGCTTTTGTATATTCACGGACGAGGAAGGTTATTCTGCACCCGGGATAATGTTTTTTGATTATGGATGCAAGCGGCAGCGAAAGAACAACATCGCCTATTCGGTCGGTTCTTATTATTAATAAATTTTTTGGTTTAATCATTTTCTGGAAACGAACGGGTTATCTTTAATATAAAACCGCCAGTTCAATTCGATTGATTTTTTTATTCCAATCCTTGTAGTCTGAACAACCATCTGCTCCGGGATTTTCGGCTGGTTGAGAAGATACACTCTGCCTTTTATTAAATCTTCTCCGTAATAGTCTCTTGTGATTCCGAAAGCCTGGCAAACTTTTCCCGGTCCGCTAGTCAAATTATATTTTTCTTTTTCATTAACCAAATTTTTCCCATACCGGTTAAAAGCCATTTTCACTACACCTTCAACCGGTTCAACTCCCCGTATTAATACTGCAGTTCCATGTCCCTCTTCACCGGTGACAATATTACAACAGAAATGAGCTCCGTAGGTAAAATAAACATAGAAATATCCTCCTGCCTCAAACATTATCTGATTTCTTATTGTTTTACCTGTATAAGTGTGGGCCGCTTCATCGATACTGCCGTCATAGGCTTCAACCTCAACTATTTTACCTGCAAGGAGAGCGGAACCATCTGCTTTAACCAGGATTTTACCAAGCAGTTCTCTGGCTACAACCAGGAGTTCTCTTTGATAGAATGTACGGTTAAGTTTCTTAAGCTTTGATAAATTCATAAGGAGTTATAAAGCAGGAAGGAGATACTTATTCAAATCTGGATTTCAGCTCTTTTATTTTTTCCAAATAATAATCGCTTTTCTGAGGGTTTTTCTTTAAAAGTCTTTCAAAAATTGATAATGCTTCTCTGAATTCACCCTGAGTTATATAAATATTTGCAAGAGTCTCCGATACTATCGAATCGCCACCCGGTGCAGGGGATGAAGCTCCGGTTTTTTGATCAGTCATTGAATCAAAAGCTGATAGTTCATTTTCCAGACTGATTTTTTTATTTCCTTTTTCTTCATTATCAACTTCATCAATAAATCCCGGTTTCCGTGATGTTTCAAACAGAACCCTTTGTTTCTTATGTTCTTCAACTTCATGCAAGTAATTTTCATACACTTTATATGAATCGACCAGTTCGCTTCCCCTCCTGAATGAATCGAGCGATTCCTTATATTTCCCAAGCAGCATCAGGGCCTTGCCGAGCAGAATATGAGCTGCAGGGTACTGCGGGTAGATCGAAAGCCCCTCATTCAGGATTTCAACAGCCCTATCAACATTATTTTTTTCAATCTCCCCGTATGCCACACGGACAAAAAGGGGAGATTGTTTATTATACTCGTATAT
>DATFVA010000440.1:0-4571 GCA_035260565.1 Ignavibacteriaceae bacterium
AAAAATTGAAGATAATTGAGTGCGTACCAAACTTCAGCGAAGGAAAAAACCAGAAAACATTTGATGAAATTACAGAAGCCATAAATTCAACATCAGGAGCAAAGCTTCTGAATCTTGAACCGGATGCCGATTATAACCGTGTGGTTGTAACGATGGCAGGCGATGAAAACGGAATAATAGAGGCCGCTGTGAATGCCTGCAAAGCTGCAGCCAGCAGTATAGATATGCGGTATCATAAAGGCGAACATCCCAGACTCGGAGCCATCGATGTAGTTCCGTTCGTTCCCGTTAGGAATGCAACAATGGATGATTGTGTGAAAATATCGGAAAGGTTCGGAGAAAGAATTTCCAAAGAATTAGATCTGCCTGTATACCTGTATGAAAATGCAGCGAGAAAGCCTGAAAGAAGCAACCTTTCTAATATCCGGAAAGGTGAATATGAAGGTCTTGAAGAAAAGCTTAAAGACCCTGAATGGAAACCCGATTTTGGAAAGGCAGACTTTAATCCTAAATTGGGAGCTCTTGTAACAGGCGCGAGGTTCTTCCTTATAGCTTATAATGTAAATATTAAATCAACTGATGTCGGCTATTCAAAAGAAATCGCAGAGATGCTTCGTGAATCAGGAAGACCCAAAAGAGATGACCAGGGAAATATCGTCAAGCAAAATGGAAAGACTGTACGTATACCCGGAAGATTAAAAGATTTTAAGGGAATGGGAGTAGCTCTCGAGAAATATAATATTACACAAGTCTCTATTAATCTAACAAACTATGAGGTCACACCTCTTCATGTAGCTTTTGAAGAAGTAAAGAAAGAAGCAAAACGCCTGGGAGTCGAAGTCGATGGTAGTGAAATTGTAGGCCTTGTTCCTCTTGAAGCATTACTTAAGGCAGGCCGCTTCTACGCTAACGGGAAAGATCTTAAGGAAGATGAACTGGTTGAGCTTGCAATTGATAAGCTTGGCCTCAACAACCTGAACCAATTCAATAAAAACGAAAAAATTATAGATTATATGATAGGCAAATAAAGAATTATCGATGTACCGGATTCAAGAATTAATCCGCTGATTCGTTTATTCGTAAATCCATCAAATAAAAACAACAGGAACAGAAATGAACTTAGATGATTCAATCCGTAATTATTTAGATGATATTTCATCCAGTAATCCTACTCCGGGAGGAGGGAATGTTTCAGCATTCAGCGGTGCCATGGCCTGCAGTCTGGGCATTATGGTTTGCAGTCTCACCATCGGAAAGAAGAAGTACGCTGAAGTCGAAGAAGAGATGAAGGATATAAAATTCGAGCTATCGGTTGCTAAAGAGGAATTCCTTAACCTTGCGGAAAAAGATAACCAGGCTTTTGAAAAGGTGATGAATTCATTTAAGCTTCCAAAGGACACTGATGAGCAGAAGAAAACAAGGAGTGAGAGTATTGAAGCTGGTACACTTGAAGCCGCTGAGGCTCCCTCTGAGGTTTTGCATTACTGCGGTAAGATTATTCCTTTATTCCAGACCCTCGCAGAAAAAGGCAATCAGAATTCTGTATCAGATGCAGGAGTAGCTGCTGCGCTAATATCAACAGCAGCAGAAGGAGCATATTTGAATGTGCTTATAAACTGTTTTTCGCTATCCAATCAGACGGTAGCCGGTGAAATATTAAAGAAGAATGAAATAATCCTGAGTGAAGTAACGCAGCTTAGTCAGTTTATAAGTTCGGAAATAAAGAGAAAGCTGCATAAGTAGAAATTCCCGGTATTCTCGCAGAGTGTTTAAAGGCCTGAGAGAGGCCTGTTACTCCTATTTAAAATTAAATTTAATATCCATTTGACCCCAGCGTGCTCTGAGGTTTAGAGTATCGGAGTAGAAGGAAAAATCTTCTGAAGGCCTGAAAGGATAAGGGTTACCCCTATCGTAAGTGCGGCTGCTGTCCCTGTCAAGAAAGCACCATAACATATATGTCCCCGGGAAAACCCTGTTAAACTCGAACTTGCTTCCCTTCTGCAGGTATTGCGAGTAGACTTTCCCGTTTGTCTTATCAGTACTCTGAAGCAGAACAAGCGGATAGTCGGTAAGTTGTGTATTCATAATGGTACCGCTGGCGCCTGTAAAATCAATATCATTTATAGTATTAAAACGGTAGGTGTATATAGTATCCCCCTTGTTGCCTGCAGCATCACGGAATCTGGACTGATCAAATTTTACCAGGTAATGTTCTCCACTCTTCAATCTACCGGAAGGCTTGATAATAATCGATGCATTGTCCGGAAAAGACAATGAGTAGCCCACTTTTCTGTTCGTTGTATCAGATAATATTATTCCGGTCTTAGCAAGGGTTGTATCGAATGCATCATCGAAATAAAAGGACAGAGATGGGTTCAGGAAATCAATCTGGCCGCCGTCAGCAGGGACCGATTTTATTATCTGAGGTTTGGTTGTATCAGGTTTGTTACTCAAAGAAATTTGTGAGAGATCATTTTTGTATGTGTTGCCTTTTTTATCTTTAAGGAGAACGGCCTTCAGGAAGTAATCATTTGTGCTTTTAAAGGCTGTATCCGCTACCAGCACAATTTGTTTGGGATCTGCTATTTTATGATAGATATACAGCGGCTTAAACGTGGATTTATCAGTAGAGTCTATTATCGCAAAATTGTCCGTAGTGATCAGAGTAGAATCGATTTCTTCACTGAATTCAGCAAGTATGTGGAGACTGTCAGTCATTATAGTCTTAATCAGGCGCGGAGAGGTTGTATCATCCTGAGTGAGGAAGAAGTGAAGTCCTGCAAACAGTGTATCCTCAGGTGCAAGTTTTATGTCTTCAAATGGTACGCCGATTTTATCCTGTTCAACCTGGTACAAGAGATCTCTGAACTGATCGGCAACTGCAAATACTCTATATGTTCCTGCGGCAAGACCTGCCAGTTTGAAATTACCATTATCCCCGGCCTGTGAGATATAGTCGGGTTTTGTAGTTGAAGGATTGACCGTATCGGCTGTGAGCTTATATGCAAAAATCATCGTACCGCTGGGCTTCTCATCGTAAACCCGGCCGGATATAATTCTTCTGTCAATCTCAGGCCCTGTCGAAAATGTCAGCGTATATGATTCAGCCATCCGGTTCTTGTTATTATAATCGACAACATCGGTGCCCAGGGTTACTACATATGTTACACTGTCTTTAAGTGGATTGGGGAAATACACTCTTACTGATTTACCGCTCCAGTCAAGTTCCAGGTCACCATCAACCGCAGGGGATATGAACAGAGCATCTTTCACAGTCCGTTTATCAACATATTCAGAAAATGTAAATTCAATGTACTCATCGTGAAATTCCGTTGTGCCGTTTTCAGGATATGTTTCTACTACAGAGGGAGGTATCCTGTCTATCTCTCCACCGCCGGGCGGCAGCTGATTTGCACAGCCTGAGAGGAGTAATCCAATTGAAAAGAGTACGAAGTATTTTATTTTTTCTGCTGCTGCCTTAACCATTTTCGGTATTCATTAACATTTTTGAGGTGTTGAGAATAATTTTCTGCAAACCGGTGCCCGCCCTTACCATCCGCCACAAAATACAGGTAACCGGTATCTGCCGGATACAGCGATGCAAGTATTGCTTCCCTGCCGGGATTATTTATGGGTCCGGGGGGAAGCCCCGTATTAACATATGTGTTATAGGGTGATTTAACCTTAAGATCTTTATATAATAACCTTTTCCATCCATCGGGTTGAAGTAAATACTGGATGGTAGGATCGGCCTCAAGCGGCATCCCGATTTTTAACCTGTTCCAGTACACCGATGATATTAACGGCATCTCTTCTTTCTTATTTGTTTCACCTTCAACTATCGATGCTAAAGTCAGGATTTGATGAACTGAGTAACCAAGAGAATCAGCTCTCATCCTGAGTGAATCAGTCATAAACTTTTTAAAGTTATTATAAAATATACCAATAATTTCGGTTGGAGTGCTTCTTTCATACAGGTCGTATTTGTCAGGAAGAAGGTAACCTTCAAGCGAGTGAACATTGAGTCCAAGGGAATCGATAAAAGATGTATCCTTAGCTTTTTTTACAACAGCAGCTGAATCCATCAAAAGATCGTATTTAACTTTGGCAGCAATGAATTTGATTGTAGAACCGGGAGGAATTGTAACCGTATGAGCGTAATCAGCTTTTGCATGCAGAAAAAATTCGACCAGATCCAGGTACGATAATCCATTCGGAATGTAATACCTCCCTGCCCTGATATCTTTCTCTGCTCCGTATAAAAAAGCTGCAATATTAAAATTAGCTGAGCTGGGGATTATGCCCTGGTTTTCAAGACTATCTGTTATAGAGCTAAGTGTTTCCCCCGTCCTTATTTCAAATCTGCGGGGCGATACGCCTTCATAATAATTAGGAGTGAAAAAAGTATAATAGAGAAGTACAAGTACCGCAATGAAAAAAAAGAATATTAGGAAGAATTCTTTTTTTGAAAGAAGACGCTTAAATGAAACTCCCGGCCTTTTTTGGGGTGAATTATTTCCGTCTATTTTTCCCTCTCTCTCTGTATTGCACGGGATTCATCGATAATTCGC
>DATFVA010000441.1:0-5234 GCA_035260565.1 Ignavibacteriaceae bacterium
CTTCCGGTATCTTTCTTTACAATCCGATGTTCGAGTTCAAAACTGTCAACTCCGGCGGTCAGGGAATTATCATATGCAGAAAGAAATGCCTGAAGGTCTTCCTTATGGACAAACTCATAAAATGCCTCCGGAGTGTTTGTCAGTTCATCCTTTTTAACTCCCAGGATCTGGTAAATTTCATCCGACCAGAACACGTAATTTTTTTCAAGGTCATGTTCCCAGCTTCCTAGTCTTGCAAGATGCTGGGTTTCATTAAGGAGGAGAGTCTGATTCTTTAACTTTTCTTCCGATTCCCTCTTCTCATTTATATCGGTCAGAACACCTCTTACCCCGATAAACCCGTAATCATTAAAAATCACAGTACTTGAAGAATTTACATACCTGTATTCGCCGGACTTAGTCTTTATTCTGTATTCACTCTGTATTGATTTTTTAACGGGAAGGGTCTGAAAATTATCCATTGCAGGAGTGACGTCATCCGGATGAAAATAATCAGTAAAGGAGTGCCCGATTAACTCATCAGTTTTATAACCGGTAGATTTTTCAACAGCCGAACTTATAAATGTTATTTTTCCTTCGCTATCAAGTGCATAGACTATGTCGTTCAGGTTTTCAACCAGGTTCCTGTACTTGGTTTCGCTTTCTTTCAGTTTTTCCTCCGCCAGCCTGCGGCTGGTGATATCACGAACATATCCTTCAAAGTATTTAGTATTCCCCCTGTCGTCTTTCACGCTGAACGCATTAAGCTGTATCCAGATGATTGTACCGTCCTTTTTCTTCCACTGAACTTCATGATCCGAAACAGACCCGGTAGGTTCAAACTCACGGATCAGGCTGTTCCTCACTTCTTTATTATAATAAATATCTTCAGCAATATTTGCTTTTTGAAGATCATCAGTTGAATCATATCCCAGAAGTCTTACTAATGCGGCATTAACCTCTATAAGATCTCCGGCGACTGTAGACTGATAAATTCCGACAGGCGCAGAATTAAAGATCGACCGGAATTTCTCCTCCGATTCGTACACGGCATCTTCCATTAGTTTCCGTTCGGTAATGTCGTGCAGGAAACCGATTACATATTCCTTCCCGTCTATTTCCATTTTAGATAAACTGATATCTGTAAAAATAAGGTTGCTGTCCACCGAATGGACCCACTCGAATTTCTGCGGATCCCCGGCCAGGGTCGATTCAATCAGCTGTAAAGCCATTTCTGAAGAAAGTATGTTTCCCGGCTGATACTTTGGGGAGAATTCACCCGGAGTTTTGCCTAATATTTTTCTTCTCGGAAGTCTATAAAGCTTTTCCGCACTGGGGTTGCAGTCTATGAATTTATCTTTATCGAGGAGAACAATTGCTTCCGTAGAATTATTAAAAATACTCCTGAATTTCTTCTCCGTTTCAGAGATTTGTCTAAGAGTATTGTAGTTTGATTTAGTATAGTAGTAAAGAAGGAATATCCCCCCCAGTGCAATCGTAAGCCCCAGTATAAGTATATTATTAAGAGTGCTTGAAGTTACAGGCTCATAAATTTCTGTGAGGTCCATTTTAGTAATCAGATACCATGGCGAATTTCCGATCTGCCATACATCAGCAAGAACCTCTTCCCCGCGGTAATCCTTCCCCTGCACCTGGCCGTTGTTTCCTGCTATTGCTTTTGCAGCTGCCAGGTTAAAATCATCAGCAGGCCGTTTCAGAATTTTGCCGGGTTCGGAATAAAACTTAAGGGAGCTGATATAGTTGATGCTGTCATCACGGTATGTAACAAAGATTGATTCGCCGGATGAATTATCTACATACCATGTTGAAATTATATGAAAAAGCAATCTCTCAGGATCGACCTTCATTACGATCACGGCCGTATCATTTTTGGAGAGGGCAGCCGGTATATAAATATCCATGCAGAGTTTCTGAAGGTGAGTATCAAGATATATATCAGAATTCATTACTCTGCCGTTTTTTACAGCTATTTTTAGAGAGTCGGAATCAAAACCGGTCGAGCCGGAGGAGTTAAGATCTATAATAGTTTTGTAATTATTTCCAAGAATGAAAAGATTTGAATAGTCATGATTTTCGTAAATAGCAGAAATAGACGAGACAATACTTTCAGAATCCTTTGGAGATGAAGAACTTAAATATTTTTCTAAAGAATTACGGAGATTCTCATTATTAAAGAGGAAAGCGGCATCCGAATATCGTTCAGAATACCATTGAGTGACTGCACTATATTTAAGTTTAGCTATCGAATGGAGTTCTTTTGATCTTTCAGTAAGTTCCCTTGATTTATCGCCCTGGTAAAAATTAAATCCCAGGTAGATAAAAAGGAGGATAATACCGAAATAGACGGCAAATAATACTCGAATTGACCGGAAATACTGAAAAATCATCAAATTCCTTGAGCAAATGCATTTTGTCACTAATAATGTGCACAATCAGTGCCATATTCTAATAGAAATGTGGGAATCGCCGGATTTAACTATTTTGGGAAATGGAGAGTTCAGATATTCACAATTATCAGAACACGTGATTTTTTGTAGAATATTTAATCAATTTTCCTGTTTCTTGTCGGGTGGAAATCATTTGGGACAGGTGAAAGACAGCTGAAAAAAATCCACCTGTCCGGATTATGCTTCATTTATAAGCTAGATTCACAATATTTTTACTTCCAGTACAGGTGGACAGGTACTTTTCCACTTTAAAGGGGGGGGGGTCTATTCGAGAGCTGCCTTTCTCTATTATTTTAGCAGTTTAAGCGGGAAATCTTTAAACCCGGCATTAACCCCTACGATTTTGACCTGGAGATCCATTCAGAACTTATCCGCCGCCCTTAGTTTTGCTCCAATTAATTTATTTATCTGATACTTTCACCACTACCATCGTCATATCGTCATTGACCTCTGCGGAGCCGCGGTAGATTTGGATATTTTTCCAGATGTCATTCAGGATATCACTGCTTCGATGGGATGAACGATTAATCAGCAGCTCGGTCAGTTTGTCTTCACCGAAAAGATCCATTTGTTCATTCATTGCTTCGGTAACCCCGTCGGAGAAGAAGGCAAATATCTGATCTTTAATTAAATCCAGTTCTTCCTCAATTAATGTTTTTCCGAATATAATCCCGCATTCAAGACCTATTCCCAGTCCCATCGATCTGTACTTGTTTATCGTTCCGTTTTTTGCCGCGAATACAGGCATATGCCCCGCTCTGCAGAACTTCACCTTGTTCGCTTTCATATCAAATAGTGCAAGCGTCATTGTAACAAACCAATTCCGCTCCATCGAATGATAGATCCGCTTGTTGATATCGATCAGGATCTCTTTCGGATTTCTACCCGGTGTGCAGGCCGATTCTATCATAGTCTGCAGCTTTGTCATATACAGCGATGCAGATAATCCTTTCCCTGAAACATCTCCCACCACGACAAATAGCTTATCTTCACCTATAGGTATAAGATCGTAATAATCTCCCCCGACCTGCTGTGCGGGAATCATTTCTCCTGAAATATCGAGTCCTTTTACAGCGGGAATCTTCTTCGGCAGCAGTCCCTGCTGGATTTTCCTTGCAAGATCAAGGTCCCTTTCAATCTTTATCTTTTCCGCTTCCGTTCTGTAAAGTCTTGCATTCTCTATAGCTACTGCCGACTGGTTTGCAACTGCATAAAGCAGGTCAATATCCTTGCCTGCAAATTTTGCTCCCGAGTGTTTAAGTCCAAGCAGCATCAGCCCGATTACCTTCTGCTTAATAATCATAGGCACTATAGTATAAATGCCTGCCGCAGCAAGGAGATTGTAGCTTACCGGGAAAGTCCTCTGGTAATCTTCTTCTTCTATTACTGGACTTTTCGATGTCGTATTTTTTTCTATAATAACTTTCTGAAGGTTCAATGCAGGAACCTTCATATCTTTTGAATCTATTCCGACACTCCTTACAAGTTTGAATATATTTTCCTTTTCCTCGTAAAGCATAATACCGAAGGTATTTATCTTTAGTGATTCAACAAAAGTTGAGGTCATTGTATCGAGTATGTTATCAAGTCCGACAACCGTAGTAATATCATTGCTGAAACTGACAAGTATTCTTTGATAGGCAAACTGTTCCGGATAAAATCTTGAAGTAAGGAAATCCTGGAATTTATCTTTGGTCGACTGAAAGACAAGGGCAAATATTATAAATATTACTCCCGCAATAACTCCTTTATATTCGGTACCGATAGCAGTACTTATAACCTGTCCCATAAGGTAGATCACAAGGAAATAAACAGCAGCTATACTAATTGTGGCCGCACCATATATGATTGTATTCTTTATAACAACGCTTACATCCATCAGCTGGTACCTGAATATGGAATAGCCGAATGCTACAGGAAGGATAAAAAGAATGATCATCGGCATATAAAATTCGGGCGAATTAAAAATATTATCGGTAATTGCAGGAGCAACGAATACTGTATATAGTATTACAATGATTGCCAGGAAATAGGATACAAGTATTACGGAAATGGGTTTCCTTTCATTAGGGGATTTCAGCCGGAAGTAATTAATCAGCAGCGAAACAAATCCCAGTAGAAAAGCTGAGCTGAGAGCAATGTTGGATATATTTATAAACTTTTGATAGTGATAATTTCTTGCGGGTGAATCGTATACAAACAGAAACCGGTATATGAATAATCCTATAAGCAGGACCGCAGGCAGCAGGTACAAAGTATAATTAACTGCTTTCTTCTTCACAAAGTTATATTCGCGGGGGAATATCCAGAAGAAAAGGAGTATCAGGAAAGGCCCATATATTAACCCGCCTGTATTTAAGAAATCGAAAAGAAAGGCCAGCGGAAGGAATCCCCTTATAAAAGGCAGTGATTCGTAATTAAATAACATCATAAGTATTAATGTCGCACCGGCGGCATAGAATACACGCTGTACCCTTCCGTCAGGTCTGGCCATTAATACGATGAAAGCGATGAGCTGCCAGAAAAATCCAAGGAGGCTAAGACCGAGGAGCGGAAAGTTTATAAGCTTTTTTACATAAACTTTCGTCTCAAGCATTCTTCCGTTTTGTTTTTTAACTGTATATCCTGCATAATCACCGCCTTCAACCTTGTTTAGAATCATCTGAGCCTGGTCGGGATTTTCGATTCTTATCCTATTTATGGCAATCAGGTAATCACCGTTGCGGATACCGGCATTCCATGTAACACCTCCCACCTTCACCGTTTCAAACCGGATCGCAAGGGTAT
>DATFVA010000442.1:0-7862 GCA_035260565.1 Ignavibacteriaceae bacterium
GAGGTGCCGGCTTCCTTAAGCGTCTTTTCGATTTTTGCGAGAATGAATTTTGTCTGTTCATAGGCATTAAGATCATCCAGTACCCGCTCACCGTCAGAGGCAACCGTACCTGCTATTTCGATTATATTACCAATCCTCACCGCTCTGGAATATCCCACGATCTCTTCCCATTTCGCCCCTGATGAAATATTAATTCTTCCTGCCATAGGCTCCTCGTTTATTTTTTAAGATTTTTAGAAATTTCCTCTATCATTTCCATCTGTATCTGCTGAATTTCAAGCATCCGCATTCCCTGCTGTTTCAGTAAATGATCCATTTTATCATGAAGTCCTCTTATTTCCACTTCGGCCTTCAGGTTAACCTGGTAGTCGTGCATTGAACGTGCCCTGTCCTTTGATTCCTGCCTGTTCTGGCTCATCATAATTACAGGCGCCTGTATTGCTGCTACGCAGGATAAAACAAGATTTAAAAGTATGAAGGGATAGGGATCGAAACCGCGGTTAGTCAAAATGATCAGGTTAATTGTTATCCAGATTAGAATAAGGAGAAGAAATAAGATAATGAACGGCCAGCTTCCGCCGAATTTTGCAATTTTATCGGATAGTTTTTCTCCCCAGGATGCCTTCGTTTCATATGCTGCATCAACGTTTTTTGAAAGAAGGTCGCGTTCAACAATACTATCGAACACTTCCTTTTCAAATTCAGAAAGTGTTCCTTTTTCTTCTGTTAGAATTCCCCGTACAAACTCCGATCTGAAATTATTGAGATCTTCCAGGCAGATGAAACCTTCAGGATCCCAATGATAATTCTTTGCGGTGATAAGGTTTACTATTGAATTCGGCACGGAAATTCCGGGCATTAATTCACTCATTTTCTTTTCTTTTTTACATATCTGGCAGACTGCAGTGCTTTTGTGGTTATGCTTCATTTGTATCCTCGATAGTCAGATTGAAATGAATAAAAGAGTTACAGGGGGAAATTAATCAGTGAAGAAATGAAAATAAACAGGATAATCTTAGTTCTGTTTAAATTAAACTTAAGATACCGGAATAATTTAATCTTTAGGAAAAAATCATTCAAGGGTTCGTTAACTCTTGAGCAGCTTGCGGAGAGGTTGCCTCGATCATAGATCAAGTTTGCCGAGTTACGTCTCAATCATTTTCTTGCGCCCCTGAGTAAATCTCATTAACGAAGTTTTCAGATTTTTCCATCCTGCAATAGTTATTTAAGCCAAACAGCGTTTGGCTTTACTATATGTTTCCCTGGAGGTAGGACTTCCTCCTTTCCTCAGGGAATTTTTCAATCGCATACCGCAGCATAGTTCTGGGCATAAGCTTGTAGTATTTTTTAAGAAATATTTCCTCTTCGGTGATGTTTTTATTGCCGATCTCTCTAAGCATCCAGCCGACCCCTTTATGAATCAGGTCATGCTTATCGTTCAATAGTATTTCGGCTAAACGGAATGTTGTTTCGAAATGCAGGTTTTTTATAAAGAACATCGTTGATAAAATTGCAATCCTTCTTTCCCAGAGGTTTGAAGATGCAGCGAATTTAAAGAGGATCTCTTTGTCCCTGTTAAATAAATGTGCCCCTATAATTTTTGGGGCGCTTAAATCCACAAGGTCCCAGTTGTTGATCTTTCCGGTATTCTTAATATAGAACCTGAAGATTTTTTCCTTTGTTTTATCGTCTCCCGTGGTATACTGATCAACAAGGATAAATAATGAAACAAGCCGTTCTTCATGGATGGGGGAATTTAATAGTTCCCTGACATCCTCAAGTGAAATATCCCTGTAATTTTTGGCTGTCCGTCTCTGCACGGGTACTTTGATCCCGTAGAAAATATCCCCTTCACCGTATTCCCCTTTTCCTGTCTTAAAAAATCTTTGAAGATTAACAGCCTGTTCTTGATCTGCTTCCTTTTTTAATTCCGATCTTAGCTCTGTTAATCCCATTAAATTACTTTTTAGTATGTTCCAAAATCCAGTTACCTATTATCTCAAGTGCTTTAGGAGAAATTGTTTCTTCAATTTTTCCATATTCCGTCGGCGAACCGGTTTCCGAGGTCTGGAAAAGGTGATTAAGTTTGGGAATTTCAACAACTTTGTAATCCTTATTTCCGCCTGCCTTTAATGCTTCTTCTATTACGGGAAGGTTCTGTTTAGGCGGTACCTGCAGATCATTTTCACCGTTTATTGCCAGCACAGGTATTTTAACTTTTTCCAAAGTCGGTTTTGGATCGTAGGTCAGGAAGAATTTGAACCACGGAGTCAGAAGTGTACTTGCCTGACGGTCAAACACAGATTCCGGATCATTTCCGAATTCGGCTTTCTCCGTCGAATCAAGTGAAGCATAATAGTCCCTGTAAAGTTTTTTTATGTTTTCTGCAGCTGCTGCACTGTCTTTTTCATTCTCCACAACTTCATAAAATTTCTTCGCCAGTTCTGTTCCTTCCTCAATCTTGTCTTCGCTCATACCCATGGCTTTTTCAATCAGTTCACTCTGTTCAACCAGGATATCCTTTCCGGGAACTCCTGGTCCTGCCATCAGCACAATGAAGTTGACATCGCTGCTTTTTACAGCGGCGAGGGGAGCCACAAGACCTCCTTCACTGTGTCCTGCTATCCCCGTTTCGTCTTTCCTTATATCCTTCCTGTTTTCAAGGAATTTAACAGCAGCGAGGGCATCGTTTACAAAATCATTTGTGGTTGCGGATGAAAATTTCCCTGCAGATTTTCCCACACCGCGGTCGTCGTAACGGAGTACCGCAATTCCGCGGCGTGTAAGGTAATCAGCCAGAACAAGAAAAGGCTTATGACCAAGCAGGGATTCATCCCTGTCCTGAGGTCCTGAACCTGTCACCAATACCACAGCCGGGAAAGGCCCGCCCTCCTTTGGAATAGTGAGTGTTCCTGCGAGTTCTATCCCTGCTTCGCTGTCGACAAACGTTACTTCCTCTTCTTTGTAGGGATAAGGTTTTTCCGGCACTTGCGGGTGTTTAGGCTCTTCAACCTTTTCCGTTTTCTTAAGAACCACAGGCCAGGCATTCCCGCCCTGGTGCCACGTTCCATTTATGCTGTCTGTCTCATATACTCCTTCATAGAAACCTTTTATCGAAGGAATACTAAAATAAACACTGTCGTTTTTGAATGAAGTTGAATCGACCTCAATGCCGTATGCATTCTGATCGGGGCTATCGAGAGTAGTTGATAGGTTTCCGTCACTCTCAGTTACATTGAATACAATATGAAGTTCGAATCCGGAAACCTTCAGTGATCCCTGCCAGGTTCCAGTAAGTGCGCTGTTGTCTGTTTGTGCCGTACCTGTAATATTCAGGCATACAGTTAAGACTGAAAGAAATAATATTTTCTTTAGCATTTGTCCACCCGTAGTATTTTTTCAAAATTTACGATATCCAAACTTAATCAGAGTAAAGCAGTAAGTAAAAATATTTTTGATAGCCGGTGAAATATTTTAGAATAAACAAAATAGCAGAGTATGGCAGAGGGCGTATTTTACGACAAGGTGGCTGATTTGTCCGGCCAAACAAAATAAAGCCCATAGACGTAAAGATTATTAGCTAAACCTACGCTATGCTGTATGGAATTTGAAGAACTCGGGCGAGACAGCGGCAATACTTATTTTAAGTGAGGCTAATTATTAATCAGAAACGGGATACGGATTTAACATATTAATTAGATCAAAACAGAATTCTATAGTTATAGTTGATCCTACTGAATTCGATAGTCCTTCTGTTTAGATATTCAACAAGTTTGACAAAATGTCAGTCTCAGTGTTAATGCCGGATTAATGCCGTAGTTATGCCGTATTAGTGCCGTATTTGGACTCAATTTGAGACAGCTCCAAAAGAGCGAAAAAACGCAATATTCGGCTGTTGAAATAATTTATATTTGACAAAATGTCAGTGTCACATTTTGATATTTCATCTAAAAAATTTCCCTTCAATTTAAGGGGTCCGCAAGCAGCTGCAGGTTATTGCTTCGCCAGTTTTTTAATCTGCCTATTATGGTGATTGAAGTGCCTTACAAGAAACTCCATTGTCTGGTAAATATTCAGTCTACCCGCATATGGATGTTTAAAGAGATATTTTTTACCCGATTCATTATCGATTTCACCCAGCGCATTATGCAGTTTATTCCTCACCGTAAGCCACTTTGTTAACAATTCATTTATATCATATTCCTTCGGCATATTGCCCAGTATTGACGGGGCCTTGAATTTCAAAGGAGTCATTAACGACGAGTTTAACAGCAGCGATCTGAAATGAGCCGACATTCCCGCTTTACGTCCATCTGGTTTTCTTCTCTCACTATTTATCGAGATAACAGAAAGCTGTTCTGCTTTAACCAGGTGGAATACAATCTGCGTGATCGACCACTTATCTTCAGCCGGCCTGTAGTTTAACTTAACGCTGTCAAGAGATTCCAGCAGATGGTACAGCTTCTTTCTGTTCTCTTCGAGGATAAGATATTTTTTATGCAGTATCTCAATCATTAATCTTCAAATATTTTGTTTCAGCCTCCTCTCCCGGGGATGACAGGTAAAGATATTTATCTTCAATTCTGTAATTCATTGTAAACGGGGGAGCGTCACCTATGGAAAAAATAATAGTATTTTCCTTAATTTCATATTGACCCATTGGCTCTCCGCCGTTCTCAAGAATAAGTTTCACCTGGTGATCCGGCAGGAATTCTATTTCTTTCCCTTTAAATGATGTGGTTTCTGCAGCTTTCCATCTCCCCATTAGTTTTTCTGTGTCAGTCTGTTCTTTATCGATCTGACTGCAGGCATGGAAAAGGAATAAAAAAAGGCCGGCAATAATTAAAATTATTCGCTCTTTCATAAGTCACCTTTTGATTTTCGTCCTCTGTTGTATCGTCTAATCTCTCTGTGGAGTCTTTTCTCTTTTTTCTTTCTCTCAAGGTAAAGATCCCGGTCGATTAAAGAATCAAGATATTCGCTTTCTTTCTTCAGCTTAAAGTAATTATCAAGATGTTCCTTCGATAGAACACCTTTTTCCACAGCGCTTATCACTGCGCATCCTGATTCGCTGGTATGGGTGCAGTTTTTAAATCTGCATCCGCCGGCCAATCCTGTAATATCGGAAAAAATATCCGGTTCTGATGTATTATTGTTCCATAAGGCAAATTCTCTCATACCGGGAGTATCCATAATAATGCCGCCCTCCGGCAGAAGGAATAGTTCGCGCCTTGTTGTGGTATGTTTGCCTTTGCCGCTGCCGGACTGAATATCCGATGTTCTAAGGATGGTCTCATCCATCAGGAAATTTATAATCGATGATTTACCCACTCCCGAAGAACCCGCAAGAGCATATGTCTTCCCGGGTAAAATAAAATCTTTCAGTTCTTTGAAACCCTTCCCTGTTTCGCAGCTTGTTGAAAACAGAGGGATATCACCAGAACGTTTTCTTATCTCATCGAGGTTTCTTTGCGGGTTATCCATAAGATCATTTTTGTTTATAATGATAGCCGGACTGCAGTTTCCTTCCTCTGCCATAACCAGGTAACGCTCAATCCTGTTGATGCTGAAGTCGTGGTTGAAACTCTGTACTATAAAAAGAAAATCCAGGTTAGCTGCAATAACCTGTGCTCCTGCTTCTTTTCCTGCCTGTCCTCGTGAAAAATGTGATCTGCGGTTAAGCAAATTATGAATTATACATTTATTTTCTTCCTGGAAGTGCGTTACGGCAACCCAGTCACCGGTTTTTGGAAAGGAAGTTAAATCATCCGCATTGTATAAAAACTTTCCTGTTACCTCCCCGGTTATCTCCCCGTGACATGTAATGATATTATATCTTTGTTTGTTCTCAGCTGTTACCCGGCCGGGTTCAAATCCTGATCTTTGAAATGATTCAAATTCTTTCTTAAAAAAAGAATCAAAACCGTATTGTTCTAAATTAGTCAATCTGATTTCTCCTTAAAAAATTGGAATAGATAAAAATGCTGATGCGGACATCAGTCATCACTTGACATAGGTATTTAATTCTACCGGGATATCATGCAATATCCGGCATAAGGAGAGTCGATTGATATGTATTTGTAACTAAAAAATAAGTCTTCGTTAATTTGTACTCAAAAAATAAAGCAAAATTCCTGTAAAGCAAAGTGAGGTGCTTATATGCCGGTATTAATAATTAAAAAAGAGGACCAGGTAAAAGGATCTTTTAACGGCGGAAAGATAAAAGAAAACCGGCCTGTTATGATGAACGACGGCAAATCATCGCGCCCTTATTCAAATATTTTTTACTGGGCACATGCCTGGTCGGATGAAGGGAGCATTCTTGGCGAACATCCCCACGAAGGATTCGAGATAATGTCATTCGTACTGAACGGGGAAATTGAACATTACGATACCCGCAATAAAGAATGGCGGCTGCTTGGTAAAGGCGATATGCAGATTATACGTGCGGGGAATGGCATCAGTCATTCTGAGAACTTCAGACCGGGATCAGAAATATTTCAAATATGGGTGGACCCTGATTTAAGTAAAACACTTGCCAACCCCGCCAGCTACAATGATTATAAATCGGGGTCCTTCCCGGTTATTACAAACGATGAAATGGTGATCAAGAACTACAAAGGAGAAAATTCACCTCTGAGTATGGATACTTTAATCGAATCGATAAAGGAAATCACTTTTAGAAAAGAAAATATTACAATGGAATTGAAAGAAAAGGATGTCTATTCGGTTTATCTGCTTGAAGGTAAAATTGAACTTAATGATGATGGAATGTCTAAAGATGATTATGCCAGGATTGAAACCGAGAAGTCTTTGAAAATTAAAGTCCTGCAGGAAAATTCGAAAATATTTCTGATTGAATCTCCTGCAAGACCATATTATAAAACTTATTACGAACTATTCAAACAATAATGTCATCCATAGTTTTTTGCAGTACAGCCTGGTGCTCTTGCGTGCTTACATTACCAGTGCCATAACTGCTTTCTGAACATGCAGTCTGTTCTCTGCTTCATCAAAGACGATTGAATGCTCTGAATCTATTACTTCCGCGGCTACTTCCTCACCTCTGTGTGCCGGCAGGCAGTGCATAAACAGGTAGTCATCCTTCGCATTCCTTGCAAGCTTATTATTTACCTGGAACCCGGCAAATTTTTTCTGCCTTTCCTTTGCTTCAGCTTCCTGACCCATACTTGCCCATACATCCGTATAGATGATGTCGGCGTTCTTAACAGCTGCAGCCGGATCATCAAGTATCTCGACTTTACTTCCCATATACTTTGCATTAGCCTTCGCATCATTAACAATATTTTTATCCGGTTTATAGCCTGAAGGAGAAGCTATGCTTATATGCATTCCTACCTTCGAGCATCCGTTCAGCAGACTGTGGGCCATATTATTTCCGTCACCAATATAAGTAAGCTTTAATCCTTTCAGCCCGCGCCTTTTTTCCAGCACAGTGAACAAATCGGTTAATACCTGGCAGGGATGAAGCAGATCAGTTAAGCCATTAATTACCGGTATGGATCCGAACCGTGCAAGATCCACAACATCCTGATGATCGAATGTTCTGATCATAATACCATCAAGATAACGTGAAAGCACCTTTGCTGTATCCGAAATTGTCTCACCCCTTTTTAGCTGAAGATCATTTGGCCCGAAATACATTCCTATCCCGCCGAGATGATAGATCCCGGCCTCAAATGAAACCCTTGTTCTTGTCGACGGTTTTGCGAATATCATTCCCAGTGTTTTGCCTGCCAGCCATTTATGGGGCTGACCGGTATGATGCAGCTCTTTAAGCGTTTTACTGACATCAAATATTTCATACATCTCTTCGAGTGTCAGATCGTTTATCGAAATAA
>DATFVA010000443.1:0-16324 GCA_035260565.1 Ignavibacteriaceae bacterium
GAACAATAAGCCTGCGAGAATACCCAGTGTAAGACTCACATAAACCGGTAGATCAATCCTGAGAACGCTGGTAGTAAGTATACCGGCAAATGCGACGAGCGATCCTACAGACAAATCGATCCCAGCCGTCAGTATTACGAAAGTCATCCCTGCAGCTATAATGGCTGTAATCGAAGCCTGTAATGAAATATTTAATAGATTTTCTGTAGTGAAAAAGTATTGTGAAAACTGAGAGAATAAGATTACCTCAGCTGCAAGGGCAAGACCTATACTGAATTCACTAATAATCTTGACAAGTTTTCCTCTCGTGATTTCAGCCTGCATTTTTTACCTTTTGCGAATGTTTCCCCCCGGAAAATTTAGTTGCCAGTTCAAGGATTTTTTCCTGTCCTGCTTCTTCGTAACTGAGAGTTCCTGTTATTCCTCCCTCGCACATTACAATTATCCTATCCGAAATTCCGATTAGTTCAGGAAGTTCGGATGATATTACAATGATGCCTTTACCCCCTTCTGCAAGGTTATTTATAAGAGTGTAAATCTCATATTTCACTCCGACGTCAATGCCGGCTGTCGGCTCATCAAAAATTAAAATATCCGAATTTGTTTCAAGCCAGCGTGCAAGAACAACCTTCTGACGGTTGCCGCCGCTTAATGCTTCTACACCTGTTTCAATTGAAGGAGCTTTAATCCTCAACTGCCCGAACTGCTTTTTTACCTCCGATTTTTCTTTTTGTTTATCTATAAAGAAACCTTTCAGCATATTCCCCAGGCTTGATACCGATATATTTTCCCGTATACTCAGGTTAAGAAACAAACCAAAAAGATTCCGGTCCTCTGTAAGAAGAGCTATTCCTGCTTTTATTGCTTCTTCAGGAGAAGTTATATAGATCTCTTTGTCGTTGATAAATACTCTGCCCGAACTGATTTTGTCGGCACCGAAAATTGCCCGCACCAGTTCACTCCTGCCCGCACCAACCAGTCCCGCAATGCCAAGCACCTCCCCTTTATTCAGCGAGAAAGAAATATTATTTAATTTATCCGAATTTATATTTTCAATCCTTAGTATTTCTTTTCCTTTAACAGCTTTATTCCTGGGATATTCCTCAGCAAGTTCTCTTCCCACCATAAGCCTGATGAGATCATTTTTATTAACTGCTTTCATTTCTGCCGAATGAACCAGCTGACCATCACGTAAAACAGTAACACGGTCACCAATATCAAAGATCTCTTCCAGTCTGTGGGATATGTAGATAATCCCCACTCCCCCGGATTTTAATTTCCGTATTACTTCAAACAAATTCTTTATTTCCTTGCTTGTTAAAGGAGCCGTCGGTTCATCCATCGCAATTATTTTTACATTTCCCACGATTGCTTTGGCTATTTCAACCATCTGTCTTTCAGCAGTGCTGAGTTTTGAAACGGGAAGATTCACATTCAGTTTTTCACCCAGCCGGGCAATAGTTTCCGCAGCTTTAACATTCATTTCCTTTTTATTCAGGAAGAGAGAATCTTTTATCTCGATGCCGAGAAAAATATTAGCTGCGGCTGAGAGTTCGGGAACGAGTTTAAAGTCCTGGTAGATAATACTTATTCCAAGGGCACGGGATTCAAATGGAGAAGAATATTCAACCATTTCCCCGTTTAATCTAATCTCCCCTCCGTCCTTCTTTACTGCACCGGATAAAACCTTCATCAGAGTAGATTTGCCGGCCCCATTTTCACCGACAAGGCAGTGCACCTCACCGGGGTACAGATCAATCGATACTTTATTAAGAGCAAGTACTCCGGGATATTGTTTAACAATCTCCCGCATCTCTAAAAGCTTAGTCATTTAGAAGCATTTTGTTTTTGGAGAGCTTCTTTATCAACTATACCTACTGCAACAGGAACATTAGCAGGAACAATTTTATTATTAAAATAATCATTGATGGTATCTATTGTTCTGATCCCGATTAGCTTCGGGTACTGAACCACATCTGCTTTTAACGGTGAATCTTTCATTATCGCATCTACTGCCGGCGGAGTGGCATCATAACCTATTATTACAATGCCCTTTCTGTTGAATTGATTTACTGCATCCAGGGCTCCCAGTGCTGTGTCGTCATTTATTCCGAAAATCCCATCTAACTGAGGATTAGCCTGGAGTGCATCAGCGGTAACCTGGAGAGACCTGTCGCGTACACCCTGTCCGTTCACATCAGCAACAATTTTTATATCAGGAGATTTCATAATCGCTTCCCTGAACCCTGCAACTCTGTCAAGCACAGAAGTAATTGCCGGCTGGTTAATAATTGCAACATTCCCTTTTCCGTTTAATAATTTGGCGAGGTACTCACCTGCCAGCCGTCCTCCCTGAACATTATCTGAGGCAATGTGGGAAACAACCTTCCCTTCTTCGGCAGCTATATCTGCTGTAAATACAGGTATACCGGCTTTATTTGCTTCACCGATTCCCGAACCGATTCCCTTTGAATCAACCGGGGATATAATAATCGCATCAACTTTACGTGAGATAAAATCCTCAATCTGAGATACCTGTTTTCCAAGGTCCCAGTCGGCCGATGTAATTATTAATTTATATCCATATTTAGAGGCTTCATTCTGCAGCCCCTCTTCGAGATCGCGGTAGAATATATGGCCGCGTGTTAAAAGACTTACTCCTATTGTTTTTGAACTTTGAGCCGGATTCTCATTCTTATTGCTGCATGAGAAAAGCATTAGGGGCATTAACAAAATCATTAAAAAAGAGATGAGTTTATTCATATAGCACCGGGAGTTATGTGTTTATTAAGGATTTGATTCCATATTGATCAGTTATTTAAAAGCATTATGTTAAATGTAATTAAAACTATAAATTAATTTAAGTGCCCGGCTGATTAAAAGCAGATTATTTCGTTCATTCTGATCAATTCTTATTAATCCTAATTGCTGATAACCCTGGCGATATTATTAGATAATTGTGGAAAGTGTTTGATTCTCTGATTGAGAACCTGGATGATTGAAAGAGCAGTAAAACATACAGTAAGGCAGGACGGAAAGTTTTATAATTAATATTTTAAGGGTACTGTAAAAAAGCAGCAATGCAATTTCCGGAGGACGGAATTGCAAAACACCAGCTAAAAAGCGGCCTTTACTTTCTTCAATTTCCTTTTGGGAAAATCCCGACGCATTAGGAAATAAGTATGCCGGGAACCGGAAATAATGCATGGGTGACATTTCATTCCGGAAATGAATCTGATACTTTTTATAATTGGAAGTGATCTACAATATAACTACTGAGAAATTATGAAGGTTCAGATCATCATAACATCAGAAAGAAATTATTGTTGACCGGGTAAATTGTCAGGAATGTGATCCCCTACATTCCTTATTTTTTTTCTTCCATTTTTGTTCCTTCAGAGGCAAGCCGAATAAGCTTTCTGAAGTGAGCCATTTTGTCTTTATCAGACATCAAAGATTTGTGTTTGAATCTTTTTACCACCTGGCTCAATTTTATATCCCCCTGACCTTGATGCTGAGATCTTCTGCTAAGGTAATCCTTAAGAATTCTCACCTGCTCCGAGGTCGGTTTATTAGTTAGATTTATCTTGGGCATAGGACTCATCAAGAATTAATTAATTGTCGTTTTACTATTTTTTATTTTAAGGGGATTATTTGCGCTCTGTAAAAGTAAATACATCGGCAAATAAAAACAAGTATTTGCGGCTAAATCAGATAATTTCATAGCCGCCTGTCACTTTCACTAACCGAAGCCGTTTTATATGAACGATTTTGAGGCTTATTTGGTTCCCGGGAGAAGAAATTCAGCCCTTATCTCCATATCTGTTAAGATAATAAGCAGACATCACAAGTCCAAGGTGTGAGAAAGCCTGGGGATAATTTCCAAGGTATTCTCCTGAATCAGCATCAATCTGTTCAGAAATCAGTCCAGTATCGCTCATATATTTTTCAAAACCCTTAAATAATTCTGAGGCTTCTTCACTTTTCCTCATAATTGCCAGGGCTGAAATATACCAGTAAATACATAAAATAAAGCTGCTATCCTCACCTTTCAGTCCATCATACGCTCTATAGCGATACATAAATACCTTATTTTCTTCAAGTTCTTTATAAGTATTATCAATGATCGTTTTTGTAATATCTTCATGTTTATCAAGGAATTGTAATAAAACAAAAAGAAAGTTGGTGGCATCTACATTTTCAGCACCTGCATACTGCATCAGGTTTTTCTTCGAAGAATCATAACAATTTTCCCAAATCCAGTTATAAATCTCACTTCTTAATTCTCTTAAATCGTCAGTTTCCTCACTTGTAAGTCCGAGATCGTCTTTCATCCTCAGGGTCCTATCGACACCCGTCCAGCACATTACTTTACTATAGGTATAGTGATATTGCGGTCCCCGAACCTCCCAGATACCGCTGTCAACGTCTTTCCACTTCAGCTTAATTTTTTTAATTAATGCCATGATTGAGCTTTTATCGATTATGACACTATCCTTTTGATTTTTTGCCATAAAATAATGCGCGTCGATAAGTGTACCGTATACATCTAATTGAAGCTGGTTGGTTGCGTTATTGCCTATTCTAACAGGTGAGGAATTTTTATAACCTTTCATACCCAATTCCACTTCCGTCGGGGCAACATCACCCCATATCGTATAAACAGTATTTATATCAAATTCCTCTTCTTTATGGCGCAGGGCTATGTTCTGTATAAATTTGAAGAAGCTCTCAGCCTCCTCGGTATATTCGGCAATGTGGAATGCATAGAGAGTAAAAGTTGCATCACGAATCCATACATACCTGTAATCCCAGTTCCTTACACCTCCTATTTCCTCGGGTAATGAAGTTGTGGGAGCGGCCACTATTGCGCCTGTAGGATAGAACAGCATCATTTTAATAGTAATAAGGGAGCGAATTAATTGATTCTTGTAAAAATCAAAAAAATGACCTTTTGCCACCCAATCATGCCAGAATCTTTTAGTTGATTTTTCAAGGTCCTGCCCTTTATATGTGGAGTTATTTTTACCGACTATAAATTCAAGCACAAGTTTTTTTTCTTCATTTCTATTCAACTCGATAGTAATTTCATATATATTATCGTTTTTTTCTATCCTGGTGCTTTTGGGAAAATGAAGCATAAGGAGACTATCTTCAATCATTATCTGAATTGTTGATTGTTTCACCTGAAAGTCCGGGTTTTTTCTGGCATAATCAGGTTTCGGATTAAAAAGTAGTTTTACTATATTTTTACCTTTAATCCCTTTCAGGCTCCTGACGAAATAGTGGTTATAGCATTTTTCTACCTCCTGGGGCACCATAAAGTCGTGTACATGAAATTCATTCTGCTTGTTTTTAAAGCGGAACTCAACTATCCCGGTATTCTCTACATATGAACTTTCTATATCATACTCCGGCATTTCAGTCTTAAAAGAACCAGCATCTTTATCCAGTATTGCTGCAAATACACTTGGGGAATCAAAATTCGGAAAACATAACCAATCCACGGAACAGTTTTTTGTAATTAAAGCTGCCGAATGTAAATCACCGGTCATGTAATAATCTTTTATTGAATGCATGGTTTAAGTCCTTTTATTGCTGACTGTTAGAGACAATAAAGTACGAATAAATATGCTGGCTCTTATTGATCTGGAAGTCGTATGATTGACAATGTAATTTCTGATATGAATAATTGTGACTGCAGCAACACATTTCATACCGGTTACCAGGTTAAAAAGGGATACCAAAATAAAAAACAAATTAAAGAACGATTATACCGGAACCCGATTATCAATTCACCTAATATAAAAACCGAAGTGAAGGATGGCAGAGCTGTGCTGACCGGGTTTGCAGCAACGCAGCTTGAAAAGTCAACTGTAACTATTGAAGTTTACCAGGGAGGCGCTGAAGTAGTGGACAATGAATTCGGGGTAACTTCGGAACCGGAAATAGTTAACGAATAAAAAAAGCTGCTGTGAAGACAGCAGCTTTACATTGGGAAAACAACTGCTTATTTATTATATGAATGAAGCAGTTTCATATAATTTGCGCGTTCAAATACTGAAGGATCTGCTACATTCATGTAGCTCATGCTGCCGCGCATTAATTCGATCGATTCATATTCATTCACTTCCATCCAGAATTTAAGTCTTGTCAGAACATCAGAAATGTGACCGATGCCGAACTTAAGAAGTGAAGAAAGCAACTGGGTAACCTTTGCTCCTACCATGATCATCTTTATTACATCAGTTTCCGAATAGATGCCGCTTGTTGCTGCCAGGTCGGCATTTATTTTCTTATACAATATAGCAATCCATCTCAGGGGAAGCCGCATAGACATTGGAGTGCTTAATAATACATTAGGTGTTACTTCCAGTGTTTCAAGGTCAATATCAGGCTGATAAAACCTGTTAAACAGAACGAGTCCTTTTGCACCGGATTTATCCAGCTGAGAAGCCATATTAGCTACAGAACTGAAATAGGGATGCATCTTAACGGCAACGGGAATGTTTATACTGGAAGTGACTGCCTTAACTATTTCCACATAATCTTTTTCTACTGCAACACTATTTCTTGAAGCATCAGCAGCGAGCAGATAAATATTAAGTTCAAGTGCATCAGCGCCTGCTGATTCTATTTTCTTTGCGTAATCTACCCAGCCCCCGAGGGACTTACCATTAAGACTTGCAATCACCGGTATATCTACAGCACTCTTAGCTTTTCGTATATGTTCAAGGTACTCATCGGGACCGGTTTTGAATTCGAATGGTTCAGCGAAATACGTAGTTGCTTCAGCGAAGCTCTCGTTATGGATTGTTGTATAGTGATTGAGTTCAAGCGATTCGTGTTCAATCTGCTCTTCAAACAGAGAATAGAGAACAACAGCCGCGGCTCCTGCATCTTCCATTAGTTTAATGTTCGAAATATCTTCTGATAATGGACTTGCTGAAGGGACTATTGGATTTTTTAACTGTAAACCCAGATAGTTTGTTGAAAGATCCATTTTATTTTCCTTTAATTTTATTCTTCAAATATACTTATGCTTTGTTTTCAGGTTTACCATCCTCAGCCATTTTTTCGTACAATTTCCACCTGGTCACAACATCGTTCTGAGCTTCTTTAATCAATTCTTCTGCTTCTTTCGGATGAGACTTTGTAAGCATTTTATACCTTGTCTCAAGATAAGCATAATCTTTTAATGGTATCTTTAATCCTTTTGATTCAAGCTTAAACGGGTTCTTACCTGCAGCGGCTTCATCAGGATTATACCTGAATAACGGCCAGTATCCTGAATCAACAGCAGCCTTCTGGTTCTGCATAGCAGTCCCCATATCAATACCGTGAGCAATACAGTGACTATAGGCAATTATGAGTGAAGGACCTTCATAGGCTTCTGCTTCGATTATAGCTCTAAGCGTCTGCGTATCGTTTGCTCCCATCGCAATTTTAGCTACATAAACATTTCCATAACTCATTGCCATCAGGCCGAGATCTTTCTTTGCCATAGGCTTTCCAGCTGCAGCAAATTTTGCAACCGCGCCGCGGGGAGTGGATTTCGACATCTGCCCGCCGGTATTCGAATAAACTTCGGTATCAAGTACAAGCACATTAACATTCTTTCCTGAAGCAAGCACATGATCAAGACCGCCATACCCGATATCATATGCCCATCCATCTCCGCCCATAATCCATACTGATTTTTTGACGAGGTAGTCGGCAAGACTTTCAAGGTGAACCAGATCTTTCCTTGCTTCTGAATCCAGGCCGTTATTCAGCTTTGATTTCAGTTTTTCTTTCAGAACAGTTACTCTTTCGCGCTGTTCATATATCCCTGCTTCATCTTTCTGATCAGCATTAAGCAGAGCATTGACAAGTTCTTCACCTAATTCTGCAATATGTTTCTGCAGAAGCATCTTTGCCTGGTTATTATGTTTATCGATGGCCAGTCTGAAACCGAAACCGAATTCAGCATTATCTTCAAAGAGAGAGTTAGACCATGCAGGTCCTCTACCTTCTTTATCAACAGCCCAGGGAGTAGTAGGCAGGTTTCCGCCGTATATTGATGAACATCCTGTAGCATTTGCCACAACTGCACGGTCACCGAACAGCTGACTTACTAATTTTACATATGGAGTTTCACCGCATCCCGAGCAGGCGCCGGAGAACTCAAAAAGCGGCTGAAGGAACTGTGAATCTTTAACCTTGCTTACATTTATTTTAGTTCTGTCAAGTTCCGGGAGGGTAAGGAAGAAATCCCAGTTGGCTCTTTCTGTTTCTCTTAACGGAAGCTGTTCGTTCATATTTATTGCTTTCAGCTTCACTTCTTTTTTATTCTTTACTGGACATACATCAACGCAGAGCGAGCATCCTGTACAGTCCTCAACAGCTACCTGGAGCGAGTAATACATTCCTTCACCATAATCTTTTGCCCTGAACTTAACTGCTTTAAAGCTTTCAGGTGCATTCTTAACATATTTCTCTTCAAATACTTTGGAACGTATGCTTGCATGGGGACAAACAATTACACATTTGTTGCATTGTATACATATTTCATCATCCCAGACAGGTACTTCGAGGGCGATATTTCTCTTTTCATATTGTGCTGTAGCTGTGGGATAAGTTCCATCATTCGGAAGCTTGCTTACAGGTATTAAGTCGCCATTGCCTGCTATCATCTCTGCAGTAACTTCCCTGACAAACACAGGTACATTTCCTGCTACTGCCGGCTGAAGCTGAACTTTACTTGTAACCTTCGCAGGTATTTCAACTTCAAACAGGTTTGAAAGCGTCTGATCAACTGCATTAAAATTCATTTCAACAATCTTGTCGCCCTTCGAGCCATAAGTCTTCTTAATCGATTTTTTGATCATTGCGATTGCTTCTTCTTTAGGGAAGATATTCGAAATGGCGAAGAAGCAGGTCTGCATAATAGTATTTATTCTTACACCCATGCCTGTTTCATTACCTACTTTATAAGCATCGATGGCATAAAGCTTCATCTTCTTTTTAATAAGATCTTTCTGAACTTTCTCAGGAAGTGAATCCCATACCTGTTCCTTAGGAACTTTGGTATTAAGCAGGAATGTAGCACCTTCAACCGCATCAGCCAGCATATCCATTTTTTCCAGGAACACCTGCTGATGACATGCTATAAAATTAGCTTTATGAATGAGATAAGTTGATTTTATTTCTTTAGGTCCGAAGCGGAGATGGGATACTGTTCCTGATCCGGATTTTTTTGAATCATATACAAAATAGCCCTGTGCAAAATAATCTGTTCCTTCACCAATGATCTTGATCGAGTTTTTATTAGCACCAACTGTTCCGTCGGCTCCCAGACCATAAAATTTTCCTTTGAAGGTTTCATCAGCTTCAACACCAAACATCGGATCCACATCAAGACTTGTGTTGGTTACATCATCAATAATTCCAACAGTAAAGTGATTCTTCTTTTTCGTTTCTTTCAACTGATCGAAAACAGACTTAACCATTCCGGGGGTAAATTCCTTAGATGAGAGGCCGTAGCGTCCGCCGATAATTTTCGGATAACCGAACGGCAGGCTGCCTTCATTATATTTTTCTGAGATTGAATTTACTATATCAAGATAAAGCGGTTCGCCCGGTGCACCGGGTTCTTTAGTTCTGTCGAGGATTGCTATTGATTTCGTTGAGGCAGGAAGAGCATTTATAAAATGGTCAATAGAGAACGGACGGTACAATCTTACTTTTATGAGTCCCACCTTCTCTTCTTTCGACTGAAGGTATCTTACTGTTTCATCCGCTGCTTCTGCGCCCGAACCCATCATCACGATAATTCTCTCAGCATCGGGGGCTCCAACATAGTCGAATAAATGATAAGCTCTTCCGGTAAGTTTTGCAAATTTATCCATTTGTTTCTGAACTATACCGGGGCATGCATCATAAAAAGGATTTACCGTCTCTCTTGCCTGAAAAAATACGTCGGGATTCTGAGCAGTTCCGCGGAGGACAGGGTGATCGGAAGATAACGCTCTATTCCTGTGAGCTATTACAAGGTCTTCATTTATCATTGCCTGCATATCTTCAAGGGAAAGGTGTTCAACTTTCATAACGTCGTGCGATGTTCTGAATCCATCGAAGAAGTGAACGAACGGCACTCTTGCTTCAAGAGCTGCAGCCTGTGCAATAAGAGCAAAATCCATTACTTCCTGAACTGAATTAGATGACAGGAGGGCGAATCCGGTGGAACGGGCTGCCATAACATCACTATGATCGCCGAAAATTGATAAAGCCTGCGCTGCAACCGACCTTGCCGAGACGTGGAATACAGCAGAGGTTAATTCGCCTGCTATTTTAAACATATTAGGGATCATCAAAAGGAGTCCCTGGCTTGCTGTAAATGTTGTAGTGAGAGCACCTGTCTGCAAAGCACCGTGTACACTTCCTGATGCACCGCCCTCACTTTGTAATTCACTTACTGAGGGAACTATGCCCCATATATTCTTTTTTCCTACTGCCGACCAGGCATCACACCATTCGCCCATATTTGAAGAAGGGGTTATCGGGTATATTGCTATAACTTCATTTGTATGATAGGCAACGTATGCCGCCGCTTCGTTTCCATCAATTGTTACTTTTTTCCGTTCCATTTTCCTTACCATTAATTTTTTTGAGAAATTCGCATAAATGTTGAATACACACGGAGCCAATTTTTATACCAGCAATTTTTATTCAAAATAAAAAGAATTGGCTGAAATCATTACCAGTATTGAAAATCGGATTGTGCGTATTTCTTCTAAATTCTCACATCTGAGATAATATTTGTATAGTAATAACTACAAAAAAAACTTCTGATTTTGGACCAATTTAACATCAATTTTTAATGAATTTACAGATTTTCGGCGGCTTCGATACATCTTCCTGACAATGAAGAGCAAGGAGCGGGACACTTCAGCTACCCGTGCATGTTATGCAATTTTTCAAAGGAACCAGCATTTCGTCCGGCATTGGCCTGACTCAACGTCCCGGAGAAAGCTAACCAATCTTCGATATCTGCGATAGCTGTTGTAGTTCTAAACATACCGCCTGAAGAACATAAGAATGCTTTCTTCTTCTGTTGTGTGAATGAAACACTACAGGTTTTACTTCAAAACCATTAGATTTGCGTTTAAAACATCTGAATTTATGGCAAAGCAAAACGTAGAGATCGAACGGAAGTTTTTAGTAACCTCCGATGAATGGAAAGGAAATTCGCAGAGCATTCTATTCCGGCAGGGGTATTTAAGTACTGAGCCTGGAAGAACGGTAAGGGTCAGACTTGAAGGCGAAGAAGGGAAACTTACCATAAAAGGTCAAAAAGATCGTGGGGCAGGAGATGAGTTTGAATATGACATTCCCGGTGATGAAGCAGCATATTTAATAGACCATCTGTGTCTGAAACCTTTCATTGAAAAGATGAGATATAAAATAAATTACAAAGGGAATACCTGGGAAGTAGACGAATTTTTCGGAGAAAACCTTGGATTGATCCTGGCGGAAATAGAACTGGATACTCTGGATCAGAAATTTGAAAAACCTGACTGGATCGGTGAAGATGTAACCGAAGATTCCCGGTACAAGAATGCAAACCTTGTTAAAAATCCTTTCAGCAACTGGTAAATCTCAGGTCCGGGTGAAGCAAGTTTTATTGTATATATATTCAACAGGTTTGACAAAATGTCAGGCTCCGATTTAATGCCGTATTAGTGCCGTAGTTATGCCGTATTTGTGCCGTATTTGGACTCAAAATGAGACAGTGTAAAAACAGCTAAAAAACGCAATTTTTAGTTGTAGAAAAAAATTACAAATGACAAAATGTCAGTGTCCCAATTTGATAACAATTCTGACGACTTCAATAGAAAATTTTCGAAACAATCATAGTTTCGCTGCTTTAAAAATCTTCCCGTTTCCAAACTTATAAAACTGAGCAAAGTTAGCTTTTATTTCATCTCCCCTGGTTTTCTGTAAAAAGTTTTGTGCAAAAGCCGGTCAAAGTACGGAGTGCAGCTTTTTGGAAAATGTCTCTTAATTTTTAGATTAGAATTTTCTCTAATAATAAAATTAAAGATGAAGACAATAATAGTTCTTATCCAGTTCACCTTAATCAGCTTCACTGCTCTTGCACAGGTTAACACAGAAAAATTCAGAGCGGACAATGATTCAACAGGATTCTCGGGAAATGTGGATATCAGTGGAACCGCAATGACCGGCAATACCGATTTCCAGATAATCAACGGAGATACCAGGTTAAATTATAATTGGGGACAAAGCTACACGTTCTTCGTTGGAAGCGCCGGCTATGGATGGCAGGACAAGGAAGCATTTTCCAACCAGGCCCTGGCACACCTGAGACATGTTCAGTCGCTTAGTGATTTTCTGCAGATGGAATATTTCCTGCAGTTCGACTATAACAAAAAGCGGCTTCTCCTATCCAGGGAGCTTGCAGGAATAGGAGTACGGCTTAAGCTGTTTTCAGAAAAGAGTATTAAAATAAGATACGGGCTAGCATATATGTTCGAGCATGAAGAGTATGATCTTCCTGCGAATTCAGTTCATGACCGGATTACAGATGCCAACAGACTCAGCAGTTATGCAACTTTCAACATTCTGCTTAAGGATGGATTTGATTTCATTTCTGTAACTTACTTTCAGCCAAAGATTACCGGATGGAATGACTATAAGGCAATATCGGATAATTCATTTATCTCTGAACTTAGTGAACTGCTGGACATAACATTCGGCGTCAGCCTGAGATATGATTCACGTCCTCCTGATACAATTAAGAGACTTGACACAATTACTAAGTTCGGTTTTTCGTTCAAGTTTTAGGGGAACAGCATTCTTTACCTTTGATTGAGCGAAGAAGCGTTCCGCTTTACATTTAGCACAGTTGAATTTTCACACAGCTTTTTAGCATTAAAGTTCCGGTAATATTAAATTACATTTACGGCAAAAACACGGAGAGATTTAGTGATAGATGATGGAAGAGAAATTATTAAAGCCAACAAGGTTGCTGAAATAACCCTGCTGTTCTGGCTGATGAAGGTAATAGCAACGACACTAGGTGAAACCCTGGGAGATTTCCTTTCAATGACAATGAACCTTGGATACCTTACCGGGATAGGTGTTACCCTGATTTTTTTCATCATAGTGCTATCCATACAGCTGACTGCAAAGGAATACATACCCGTTTTCTACTGGATGGTAATAATAGGAACAACAACCCTTGGTACTGAGATCTCTGATTTTATGGATAGAAGTCTCCACCTCGGGTATGCCTGGGGCAGTTTAATTTTGTTCCTGCTACTCATAACCACATTAATACTCTGGAACAGGAGGTTCGGGAATCTGAATGTCTACCCGGTATTTGAAAGAAATAAAGAATTCTACTACTGGATTGCCATACTATTTTCCAACAGCCTGGGGACAGCATTCGGTGATTTCCTCAGCGATAACCTTGGTTTGAGCTATCTTGACGGAGCTATGGTTACAGCCGGAATAATTCTGATTGTAATAACGCTGCATTATCTTACCAGGATAAATGAGATCGTACTGTTCTGGATAGCCTTTGTGTTTACGCGACCGTTCGGTGCTACTTTCGGTGATTTTCTTACAAAACCGGTTTCAAAAGGAGGCTTTGACCTCGGGACACTCCCTGCATCGCTTGTTTCAATTCTTCTGCTGACTTTATTAATCTTTTTATCTCATCGAAAACTGAAACTCGTGAAGATCGAAGATTGAGAACATTCAGTACAGCAGGGTTGGGTACATCCCTAAATAACAATCTTTAATAATTATCAAAGATTCAGTATTTTTAATTTTACTTTAAAAATATATTCATACATATCGTTAAATAAGCGGGAAAAAGAATGGACACAAAAATCACTTGGACCAAAATTGATGAGGCCCCGGCATTAGCATCCTATAGTTTACTGCCAATCGTAGAATCTTTCACCAAAGGATCAGGAATTAAAATCGAAGTAAAAGATATCTCCCTAGCTGGGAGAATAATTGCAAACTTCCCTGAAAATCTAACCGAAGAACAAAAGCTGCCTGATTATCTTGCAGAGCTGGGTGAACTTACGCAGTTGCCCGACGCCAATATTATTAAGCTTCCGAACATCAGTGCTTCAATACCACAGCTACATGCTGCAATAAAGGAGCTGCGGGATAAAGGTTATGACATTCCGGATTACCCCGATGAACCTAAAAATGAAGAAGAGAAGAAATTAAAGGAAAGGTTCTCTAAAGTACTTGGATCTGCAGTGAACCCGGTTCTTCGTGAAGGAAATTCAGACAGACGCGCGGCAGCTTCGGTTAAGAAGTTTGCTAAGAAGCATCCTCATAAAATGATGAAGCCCTGGCCTGAGTCGGGATCAAAATGCCGTGTTGCACATATGGACAAGAAGGATTTTTACGGCACGGAAACTTCGGTTACTCTTGCCAACGAAGATGTTGTTAAAATAGAATACACAGGTAAGGATGGTAAAACAACAGTTCTTAAAGAAAAGCTCAAGCTTAAAAACGGTGAAGTAATTGATGCTGCAGTTATGAATGTTAAGGAACTCCGTAAGTTTTATGCAGAGCAGATTGAAGAGGCAAAGAAAGACGGCGTGCTGTTATCCCTGCACCTCAAAGCAACTATGATGAAGATATCCGACCCGATAATGTTCGGTCATGCTGTTTCAGTCTATTACAAAGACGCACTCGATAAGCATGCAGACACTCTTAAAGAAATAGGTGCTAACCTGAATTATGGTCTTATGGATATCCTGGAGAAGTTAAAGAAGCTGCCTGAAGATAAAAGAAAAGAGATCGAAGCCGATATAAATAAAGTCTATGAATTCCGTCCCCGGCTTGCAATGGTTGATTCCAGGATGGGGAAGACAAATCTTCATGTACCGAATGACGTAATCGTTGATGCTTCAATGCCTAATATTGTCCGCGACGGCGGAAAAATGTGGAACGCAAAAGACGAGCTTGAGGATTGTATTGCAATGATACCCGACCGCTGCTATGCAACCATTTACGGTACGATCATCGAAGATGCTAAGGAAAAAGGACAATTCGATCCTACAAAGATGGGAGCTGTTTCAAATGTCGGACTAATGGCTCAGAAAGCTGAAGAATACGGTTCACATGATAAAACATTTGAAGCACAGGGTGACGGTGTTATCCGCGTTGTTAATTCCGAAGGTAAAGCTCTGCTTGAACAGCAGGTTGAGAAAGGCGACATATTCAGGGTGTGCCAGGCTAAAGATGAACCTATAAGAGACTGGATAAAACTCGCTGTAAACCGTGCAAGGTCTTCCAATACTCCTGCCATTTTCTGGCTGGATGAGAACAGGGCTCACGACAGGGAAATGATAGCAAAGATTAATAAATACCTGCCCGAACACGACACAAAAGGATTGGAAATTAAAATTCTGAAACCTGTCGACGCGATGAAATATACTCTTGAAAGAACGAGAAAAGGTCTGGATACAATATCCGTTACCGGAAACGTTCTTCGTGATTATCTGACAGACCTCTTTCCTATCCTTGAACTTGGAACCAGTGCAAGGATGCTGTCAATTGTTCCTTTATTAAAAGGCGGCGGATTGTTTGAGACCGGTGCGGGCGGATCGGCTCCAAAGCATGTGCAGCAATTCTTAAAAGAAAATCACCTGAGATGGGATTCACTCGGTGAATACTGTGCACTTGTCCCTTCTTTCGAGATGGCAGCCGATAAGACAGGGAATGCTAAGATAAAAATTTTAGCTGAAACGCTCGATACCGCAATAGGTAAATACCTTGAGAACGGACGTATGCCTTCAAGGAAGCCCTGTGAAATTGATAACCGCGGAAGTTCATTTTACCTTACATTGTACTGGGCAGAGGCTCTTGCAGCACAGGATAAAGATGCAGGAATGAAGGAAAGGTTCACTAAAATTTATAATGATCTTAAGACAAACGAAGAGCAGATAGCGAAAGATATGATTGAAGTACAGGGAAAACCTGCTGACACAGGCGGCTACTACCTACCTGATGATAAGAAAGCTTTCGCGGCTATGAGGCCCAGCGAAACCTTCAACAAGATCATAGATACGATGTAATCAGAAAAAAGAATAAGGTATACTATTTAAGAACGGACAGGAAGTTTACCCTGTCCGTTTTTTTTCTCATATCAGCTTTTTCTCTTATTTCAAATTAATCATCTTATTTATATCCGAGCAAACCGGAAAATTATTTTCATTACTTACCATTACCTGGTAGATATATTCCGCTTGCAAGGTTACTGAATTCTGTCTCCTGACTATTGACTCCT
>DATFVA010000444.1:0-8316 GCA_035260565.1 Ignavibacteriaceae bacterium
GAACTTGAGAACAAAAAAGTTTTGATAATTGATGACAATGAAATTTCGCTGAGGAGTTTAACGGAGCAGGTTCTTTCATGGAATATGATTCCGATCCGTACTACATATCCCCAGGTAGCCCTGGACATTCTAAAAAAAGACGTTTTTGATGCTGCTATAATTGATCAGCACATGCCATTCATGGAGGGATTTACCCTGGTCGAAAAAATAAGGGAGTTAAAAAACGGGCGGACTATTCCGGTTATAGTATTAGGCATAATGACCAGGCGGCTGCGCAACAGCACCCGGCCGGATATGATTTCAATAATAAATAAACCGGTTAAATATATTCAGTTAAGAGATACCCTTAGAAACCTTTTGAATAAGGACAACGCGGTTAAGAAGGAAAATGATTCAAAATCAAAACAAGCTCTTCCCGGAGTGCAATATCCATTGAGAATTCTGTTAGCTGAGGACAATGCAGTAAACCAGAAAGTAGCATTGAAGATGCTTGAAAGACTTGGCTACAGAGGGGATATTGCAGCAAACGGTCTTGAAGTACTTGATGCGATTCAAAAAATACATTATGACCTGGTTCTAATGGATATGTATATGCCTGAAATGGATGGAATCGAAACTTCCCGATTAATAGTCAGTGCAATACCAAGAGAGAAACAGCCCGTAATCATTGCCATGACCGCCAATAATATTGAAGAGAATAAAGAAGCTTGTCTTGCTGCGGGAATGAGTGATTTTTTACAAAAGCCGATGACGCAGGAGTTATTAAGGGATTGCCTGATGAAATGGGGTGAGATTGCAGCTAATGAAAAACAGAAGACAAATAAAACACCACAACACTCAATAATAAATGAAGAAAAAATAACTTTCCTCCAGGATGTACAATCAAATGAAGACGCAGCATTCCTGATTGAACTTCTCGACGTATATATAAACGAACTTCCAAAAACCATCAGCAAAATACTTAACGCCATAGAAAGTGAGAATTCAAAAGAACTGCTTTTCAACTCTCATAAATTGAAAGGAAGCAGTCTTACCCTGGGAATGGATGTCATTTCTGAAATAAGTATAAAGCTTGAAAATGCGGCAAAAGCAGGTATATTTAATGAGACAGTTCGAAAACTTGGTGATGAACTTTTTCAAAAAGTTGAAATTGTTGGAAAAGAACTCGAACTTATCAGGAAGAAATACAATAAATTTATTAACCAGACCTGATAACTGATTGCCGAAGAAAATAAAAGCTCCTTTTAACCGTTCACTTGAAATTGACCCGGGTGAAGCAGAAGGGTTAAAATCAAGTCTCATTAAGATTACTTCTCCTTCATCTTTTGAAGCCTTGACTAATAAAATCATAAACCAGGATTTATTTTCTGTTATTGATTTTCTCCCTGATTCATTTATTAATCTCCTGTTTATTGATCCGCCGTATAATATTTACAAGAAGTTCAACTCAAATACATTTAATATAATCGATTCAGAAAAATATGAAGCATGGATGGACAGCTGGCTTAGCAGACTTGTCCGGCTGTTAAAGGCTGATGCCTCAGTATACATTTGCGGCGATTGGCGGGCTTCTGCCGCAATATATAATGCCGGATCGAAATATTTTAAATTGCAGAACAGGATCACCTGGGAAAGAGAGAAGGGGAGGGGAGCGAAAACGAACTGGAAGAACTGTTCAGAAGATATCTGGTTCTTTACTTTCGGGAAGGATTATACATTTAACGTCGACCAGGTAAAATTAAAGAGAAGAGTACTTGCTCCATACAGGGAAAACGGGAAGCCTAAAGACTGGGTTGAAGACAAAGACTCGAATTACAGGGTTACGCATCCCTCGAATATATGGACGGATATAACAGTCCCTTTCTGGTCGATGTCCGAAAATACAGATCATCCTACTCAAAAGCCTGAAAAGTTACTAGCAAAGATTATTCTGGCAAGTTCAAATGAGGGAGATATGGTATTTGATCCCTTTCTCGGCACAGGAGCGACAGCAGTAACAGCCAAGAAATTAGGAAGAAGATTCAGCGGAGTGGAAATAGATGAATATTACTGTCTCCTGGTGCAGAAGAGATTGAACATAGCTGAAAAAGATAAATCTATCCAGGGCTTCAGCGGGGGTTTATTCTGGGAAAGAAATACTCTATCAGAGCAGAAAAAAAATAAGCAGGAATAATTACTAATTAACTTGATACATAAGTTATATTTTTAAAAATTTGAACCTCACTTTTGGAATTTTAATTTCCGGGTGCTGTTAACAAGTCAGTGCCGAACCCCGTCAGGTCCGGAAGGAAGCAGCGGTAAGCATGAAGCTTGTGTAACGGTTACCCGGTTTTCTATTTCAGAAATATACCTGCGGGGATAAGATATTCAAGGTAACCTTTCGCGAGATTAACTTTACCGTTAAAAGATACTTTGGCAATTGCCGCTTTCTTAAAATCTACAAGGGCACCATTAGAGGAGATAAGCGATGAGACATGCTCCGATAAATCAGGCTGGTGGCCAACTACCATAATATCATTTCCCCCAAGAGAATTTACCAGTTCTACCAGGTCCTTTATATATGATCCTGAGGCCAAAGCACCATCCTTGATTATTTCTTTATCATATTGAAACGATTTTGCTATAATCTCTGCGGATTCCACGGCCCTTGTATATGGAGAGGTACAGATGAAATCCAGCTTAGCTATAAAATAGATCCACCTGTCGGCTGCTCCTTTTATTCTTTCTTTCCCCTCTTTTGTAAGTCTCCTGTCTTCATCCTTTTTTCCAGGCTGAGTATTTTCAGCATCAGCGTGCCGTACAAGGTAAAGGTTCATATTTCCTCTTCGAAGTTGACGAATATTAAATCGATACTTTGATGAAAATCCATCAGGTCTTTATTAAGTCTTTTTCCTTCTTTTGATGTCATCATTCTATCCCATTCATATTTTGAATTTACAGCGACTTCACAATACCAGGTGTACTTTTGCTCAATGAGAAGGCTGCTTTCTACTTTTGCCGCCTTTACATCTTTACCCATAAGGTCTCTTAAAACAGGAAGAGTAAAATCTCTGAAGTGTTTAAGAACATTTTGGTCATCAGATTGTTTCAGGAACATTAACATTTTATACATCAGCATTCCATCGAAAAAGAATTAATGAGATTCTGGTAGTCGGATTTGTATTCATCGTAGGTTGTTTTCAATGTCTGAAGTATCAATAAAAACTTTTCGTTTCCGCAGCTGTATTCAAAAAACTGGTAATAGTATTTGCCGCCAGATGTTTTATCGCTGAACCTTACTCTGTAATTACCGGAGGAAATATTATCAAGAGGATACCGTATATAACTCTCAGAGGAATCTTCCGCAGGGATCTGAATTACCGAAATCTCTGCGCCGTAATGATTATTTATAAATTTTGTACCGCTAACCGGCCGGTTCAGCATAACCGAGATTTTTACATTTTTAACTTCGTTCCATTCCTCGGAAAGCGGCATTGAGAAATTACCAAGTTTATGGTTGGTAGTGGATGTCTGAGGATTTACCCCTAACTGTTTTAGATATGAATCCCGGCTTGTTATTTCGGGTTTATCTGTTTGCGAAACATTATCCTGTACTTCAGATATTACAAACGAATCGAATACATGGTCTTCACTGCTGTAGTTGACAGTTTTAATGTCATAACTGAATATATCGCCGTCACGGTCCAATTTTGATTCATCCTGGTTGGTACTATATATTTTAGTTTGAATTTCTCTGGCTCCAATTCTGACGATATCCTGTCTGTATGTTATCCCCGGTTCCCTGAGTTCGGTAAATGTTCTGAAAACGAGACCTGCCTCACCGTTATCATCAATTGAATAAAGACTTATCCGTTTCAAGCCGAGTATACCTTTGGAGATGAAATTATCTTCCACCTGGATAAAATGCAGTTGCCCTGAGTGAACTATTTCCTCAGAAAGAGAACCGTTCAGCGATTTATCAATTAAAAGAACATTATAATCGGGATCAACGACTGCAAACCGGTTATAAACAGGGTTGGGATATTCTGCCAGGATGGTAAAGTACCTTTTGCCGAAAGTATAAAATGTATCTGTCGTGATAAAATTCGGATCATTGGCGGCGGGAAGTTGTTTATCTCTGAGCCCAATCAGTTTTGATGTGGTGTCGGTTCCTGCTATAACTTTCTGAACTGTCTGCTGAAGGTCCGCGCTGCCGGTGCTTTTCTTTTCAAAGAGCTGGCAGGAAGAAAATAGAAAAAATAAGATAAACGCCAGAAATAAAGATTTGTTCATTTGAAAAAACCCGTATAAGATTAATACAAACTTATAAAAATATTTTTGATTTTTTCTTTTGGGGGTTTATATTTCTCTTCGAATTAAATCCTTATCAGAAGATAATTTATACGGTATCTTTTGAAACTAATCTTATGGTTTCTCATTCTGACGGCTTACTGCTACCCTCAGAAAATTAATGCTCCTTCCATCGTCCTGGAGGGGATTAATTTTTCAGTGAAGGCAGGCGAAATCCCGGATTCAGTTCAGAATATCAGGGTAACTTTCAGTTCGGGTGAGAGAACGCAGAATTTTCTTCTTAAGGTAAAGCAGGGCAGCATTGATACTTCATTATCTCTTGACCATACCGGCGATTTCAAAATTACTGCGGAAGGCTTCAAAGCTCAGGCTAGTCTTCGGGTTCTCCCCGGAATTCTGAGCATCCTGCCTCCTTTAATAGCTATCATTCTCGCATTAATATTCCGGCAGGTAGTGGTATCTTTAATGCTGGGAGTCTATTTGGGCGCCGTGTTTATCTATGATTATAATCCACTGACGGGATTTCTAAGGCTCATCGATACGTATATAATTAATGCTATAGCCGACCCTTCGCATATACAGGTGATTGTTTTTACACTTCTTTTCGGAGGAGTAATTGGATTAATATCGAAAAGCGGAGGCACAAGGGGAATTGCGAACCTGGTGACCGGATTTGCAAAAACAAGAAGATCGAGTCTGATTGCTACATGGTTTTCGGGAATATTAATCTTCTTCGATGATTATGCTAACTCGCTGGTTGTTGGAAATCTTATGCGGCCCGTAACTGACAAGATGAGAATATCGCGCGAAAAGCTGTCATTTTTTGTAGATGCAACTGCTGCCCCGGTAGCAAGTATTTTTATTGTAAGCTCATGGATTGGGTATGAAGTCGGTTTAATACAGAACGGACTTAATATTGTGGGTTCTACAGAGAATGCCTACGACATTTTCCTGCAGACTATCCCCTACCGGTTTTACCCGATTGTAATGTTAATTTTTGTTTTTATGACTGCTTTTCTGCAGAGAGACTTTGGGCCTATGTACACAGCGGAAAAGAGGGCAGTAGACGAGGGAAAACTTAACAGGGACGGAGCAACTGTCTCTAAAGACCTCACCGAAACATCGGATATATTCGGAAATGAAGATAAGGCAAAGTGGTATAATGGTATCATCCCCATAGCCGTGATCGTTATCGGAACTGTAATAGGACTTATATACACGGGGATAGATTCTCTGAAAGAACAAGGGATAACAGATTATACAGTCAGGAATATAATTGGAAATTCCAATTCATATGCTGCACTTCTCTGGGGAAGTTTTTCAGCGTGTCTGGTTGCTGCGGTGATGATCCTATGGCAGAAAATTATGACTTTGAATGAAACTATCGATGCATGGTTCCTCGGTCTTCGCTCAATGCTGCTTGCGGTAATCATATTGACCCTGGCCTGGTCAATCGGCAATATCACGCAGGATATGAAAACAGCCGATTACATTATAAGTATAATAAGTGATACTGTGAATCCAAGATTCCTGCCTGTCATTGTCTTTCTTGTCTGTGCATTAACCAGCTTCGCCACTGGTACAAGCTGGGGAACAATGGCTATACTTATGCCTATTGTAATTCCTCTTGCTCATTCGGTATCCGGCTTGAATCATTATGGTCCTGCTGATTATGATATTATCCTTCACGGGGTGATAAGCTCTGTGCTTGCCGGCAGTGTCTTTGGTGATCACTGCTCGCCGATATCGGATACAACTATACTTAGTTCGATGGCATCAGGCTGTGACCATATTGAACACGTAAGAACTCAGCTTCCTTATGCAGTTCTTACAGCCGTCTTCTGTATGCTTATAGGCGACATTCCAACTGCATGGGGTTTCTCTCCCTATCTTTCAATTTTGATCATCTCAGGAGTACTGATTGCCGTTCTTTATATATTCGGCAAATCTGTGCATTATCAGCCCGCTAAGGCAGAAGAATAATTTAAACCGGCAGCAGGACACTTAACATCGTGATCCGGATTCTATACACAGGCGGCATTTCGGCTGATAAAATATCTTCATTACCTTCCGTTGTATTCTTTTAACACAGAATTTGTAAATTTCAATACCTGTTATTTTTCAATTATATAAATTCAAGGGAGAAAAAGTAATGGCAAAGTTAAACCAGGAAATGAAAGATATGGTAGCTGCACAGCAATGTTTCATTGCTACCGTTAATGCTGACGGCACGCCTAATGTTGCCCCCAAACGTTCAACCAGGGTATTATCAGATGACTCACTTATTTTTAATGAAGGTACCGGCGGCGCTACTTATGCTAATATTAAACGGGGTTCTAAAGTTTCTATTGCCGTTGTAAACCGTGAGGTGGTTGACGGCTACAGATTTGTAGGCGATGCATCACTTCTCGAGAACGGTGATTTATATGATCAGGCTGCTGAGATGTCAATTAAAATGGGACGGCCAAAACCTCTTGCTGTTGCAATCGTTAATATTTCCGAAATACATTCTCTTAAACCAGGCCCCGGTGCAGGAAAAAAGATTGCTTAAGGAAGATTGCGAACGGATTAAACAGGAGTGAGTAAAGTACGGGGTGCAAAAAAGATGAAATTCCAATTTGAAATTAGCAAGTTGATTGAAAAATTAGAATTATTTAGAAAAAGTTAAACATCTTCTATTATTGAGAGCATGCTTAATTTATAGCTTAAAATCCCCTCCGATTCGTATAGGGAGAACGGCAGCCCTGCCAATTAAGGATTTAATTATATATTATTATAATTAAAAATCTTTAGAAAAATTTAATTATAATTATTCATAATTAAATTTTTGCCAAATTATTTAATTATAATAAGATATAAATTGGCAATCAGCTCAACTGTCAGGCATTTCTTAACAGTTCAACTGCTGCAAATTTTGCAATGGTTCAACTATCCGGAAATTCCGGAAAGTTCAATCCCGCGCTAATCTTTAGACCTAGCAGGGAAGATAGTTCTGTTCTTATATTTTTTTCGCCGCCCTGGGTTTCCCTGTTTTATTTTACCTGCAAATGTGCTAAATTTGTATGAAAATTGACAGTTTAAAGGGTTCTTCATCTTAATTTTTAGAATTTCTGTCGGCCATCTGTCGGCCATCTGTCGGCCATCTTTCGGCCTCCAACTACGGCATAACAACTGCATTAAAGGCCTGCTTTTCCGTCGTCTGCGGGTTATCAGTTTTACCATCTTTGCTTGGGGGCTGTTCAAAAGACAGTAATCCTTTGCAGCCTGAAAGATACCTTCTCAGTGAAGAAGGCTGCGGCTTGATTCAACACTACAATAAAAATAAGTTTGTACTTAAATAAACCGTTGGATTAATCCGGAATTTATTGCAAATCTGTTATACATAATATGAACAAATATTTTATTTTCGTCTTTCTCTTTATAATTCAATTTTCTTTATACAGTCAGAATGATACAAGTATGGAAGATTTCGGAAACCTTAACAGGTATGCTGAGGAAAATAAATCCATCGGGACTCCCGCAGATGGTGAAGCCAGGGTTGTATTTATGGGCAACTCTATAACAGAGTTCTGGGGTGAAATTGACAGCAGCTTTTTTAAAGGCAAGCCCTATATAAACAGGGGGATAAGCGGACAAACAACCCCGCAGATGCTCCTCCGGTTCCGCAGTGATGTTGTTGATCTTAAACCTGCCGTGGTTGTGATACTCGCGGGTATAAATGATATCGCGGAAAACACCGGCCCCATTGCTCTTGAAGATGTATTCGGTAATATCGTCTCTATGTGCCAGCTTGCCAGTGTGAATAAGATAGGCGTAGTGCTTTCATCGGTGCTTCCGGCAAATGACTTCCCCTGGCATCCGGAACTTCATCCGGCTGAGAAAGTAATAAAGCTTAATAATATGATAAAGACTTATTGTGAAGAGAATAATATCGTTTACCTCGATTACTATTCAGCGATGGTTAATGATAAAAAAGGTCTTGATAAGGAGCTGGCCGAAGATGGCGTCCATCCCACATTGGCCGGG
>DATFVA010000445.1:0-3190 GCA_035260565.1 Ignavibacteriaceae bacterium
TTTAATATTTTTTATTGGGCTTCCTGTTTCATTAAGCTATCATAAATACTATTCAGGAAAAAATCTCAGGCGCTGAATAATCGCATATTAGCTGAATGAGAGTAGATGCGGCCGGATAGAGATAATTGCCGCATTCAGCCCCTAAATCGCCGTAAGTGCACCTTTTACTCTTTGTCTCTGTTTTGTATTATTATTATTAAGATTCGATATCATTATACAAAGATAATCAGATGTCTTTTTCTTTGGATGGACTAATCCAGGCCCCCGTCGGATCTGAGATTGTTTGGGCGATCAGGCTGAAAAAGCTGCAATGATATCGACTTATTTAATAAGGAATTATTTAAAAAAATGAATTCAAAAATCAATTTATTTATTCAATAAGATTATAAAGGACAACAACTATGTCAACTATATCACTTCACAGAGTCTTTAAAGCTGCACCGGAAAAGATTTATCGTGCTTTTCTTGATGCTGATGCCCAGGCAAAATGGCTGCCCCCTAATGGATTTACCTGCAAAGTACATCATTTGGAGGCCAAAGTTGGTGGGACTTATAAAATGTCGTTTACAAATTTTTCATCGGGTAAAAGTAATTCCTTTGGGGGTAAATATCTGGAATTAATTCCCGGTGAGTATATTCGCTATTCAGATCAATTTGAAGATCCGGATTTACCCGGGGAAATGATTACTACGATTACAATCAAACAGGTTTCCTGCGGATCAGATGTTGCGATTGTGCAGGAGGGTGTCCCTGATGTAATTCCTGCGGAACTTTGTTATCTCGGCTGGCAGGAATCAATTGATCAATTAGCTAAACTCGTTGAACCGGAAATACCTGACTAACACTGCTTTCATATCCGGATTTGAGAAAGTTCTTGAAAAAATAATAAACTGAAAGGCAAAAGAATGAACATCATACTTTGGATTCTTCAGGTATTACTGGCTGCTCAATTCCTGCAGCATGGTCTGATTATGCTATTTCCTCCTGAAGAATATATTGAAATAATGAATGCCACTCTTGGAGTCGGGTTACGGTACTTCATTGGCATAGTTGAATTACTGGCTGTTGTTGGTTTAATCCTGCCTGGTTTGCTGCGTATATATACCTGGCTGCTCCCTTTGACTTTAGCAGGACTAATGCTTTTAACGGCCAGTGCTGCTGTCCATCATTCATTCCGGGGTGAAAGCAGCAGCGCAATCTATACAATTGTTCTGTTTATAGTTATTACTCTCGTTGCTTATTTACGCTGGAAAGTTAAACCCATTCTTCCCCGGCAATCTTCTGGTATCTGAAACGGATCTGATAAGAAAATGATGCACTATTGATACCGGGAATGGTAAATACCCGCAGAAACAAAATTGCACGAATGATAGGACTATATCAATTGATATATCTTAAAGTAATAATAATAGGAGAAGACAAAGCCTATTGCAGACTGAATTAAATCCCTTTAAAATTTTAACTTATTTAGTAATTCATATTGTTATACTGCTCAAAAGTGTTTAATTTATAATTAAAAGAGTCCGATCTTAAATGTTAAACCTGGTTAAGTATTCCAGGAATCTATTTAGAATTAATCCATTTCCCTGATCATCATTATTTGAAAATATAGATTGCAATGGTCAGGTAAACTTCTAAAGAGGTCCTTATTTATGGCAACCGTAAAAAAAACTTCATCTGAAGATCGACAATATAAAATTCTCTTCGACTCCAATCCTAATCCAATGTGGATATATGAATTGGATAGTTTAAAATTTCTTGCAGTTAATGATGCTGCCGTTTTTAAATATGGCTATTCCGGGAAAGAATTTCTTAAAATGACCTTATTGGATATAAGGCCGAAGGAAGATGTTGATTCCCTTCTTAATAATGTGAATACACATTCTGAATTATATCAATGGACCGGCGGGTGGAGACATGTAAAAAAAGATAAGACTATTATGGATGTAGAAATATTGTCGCACGATATTTTATTTGCCGGTAAGAAAGCAAGGCTTGTGGCTGTAAACGATGTTACTGATAGGAAGAGGGCAGAGAATGCTCTGAAGGATGCAGAATATCGTTATAGAAGTAGTCTGGATAATATGATGGAGGGTTTCCAGATAATCTCTCCTGATTGGAAATATTTGTATGTAAATGATGCAGCAGCAGTTCAGGGAAAAAGTACAAAGGATAAATTTTTGAATCATACGATGATGGAAATATATCCCGGTATTGAGAATACTTCAATGTTCTCCGCACTTAAAGTATGTATGCAGGCAGGTGTTCCGCAGAGAATGGAAAATGAATTTATTTTTCCTGACGGATCGAAAATGTGGTTTGATCTAAACTTAGAACCTGTACCTGAAGGAGTACTTATCCTTTCATCGGATATAACGACGGAAAAACTCGCAAAAATTGAAGTACAGCATCTGAATCGTGTTTATGCCGTCCTTAGTAATATAAACCAGGCTATCGTCCGGATAAAAAATAAACAGGAACTTTTTGATACAGCCTGTAAGATCGGAATTGAAGACGGCAAATTCAAAATGTGCTGGATTGGCATCAGGAATGAAAGCACTGGTCTGATAAGTGTGGCCGCTTCCAGTGGATTTGTGAATGGCTATTTTGATGAAGTCTCGCTGCATCATAACAAATCCACAGCAGGTTTAAATCCCACTATCGAAATGTTTATTAAAAAAGAGTACGTTCTTTATAATAATATCGGGGGATTGGATGAAACTGTTCAGTGGCGTGCGGCTGCACTGAAACGGGACTATAATTCCGTTATAGTTTTCCCGCTGATCGTATCGGCGGAACTCATCGGGAACTTTAGTCTCTACTCCGGGGAAATTGATTTCTTTGAGGAAAAAGAATTTGCGTTACTTAAAGAAATGGTTCAGGATATTTCATTCGCACTGGAAACTATGGAAACTGAAAAACACAGGATGAGAGCAGAGAAAGACCTGAAAGAAAGTGAGAGAAGGTTTTTTAATGCTTTTGAATATGCTGCTATCGGAATGGCAATTGTCAGTCTTGAAGGGAATTTCATCAGGGTAAATAATGCGTTATGTAATATTACCGGTTACCCGGTCGGTGAAATGCTTGATAAAAATTTTAAGGATATCACCCATCCTGATGATATAGACTCTGATCAGCAGCAGGTAAAGCGTATGTTATCTAAAGAAATAAACACATATGAGACTGAGAA
>DATFVA010000446.1:0-18400 GCA_035260565.1 Ignavibacteriaceae bacterium
GCAGCCACTACGATTGCTTTGCGGTGCCAGGACACAAGCGGATCCCTCATATATTTTACAAGAGCCAGTATATCTTTTGCGAAGGAGATTTTCTTACCAACTCTTTCAAGTTTTTCCCAGAGATTTTCTTCAACATAATTCAATTTCTCCCTGGTTTTCTCTTCGCTTTCTCCACCGAAATCGAGAGCATCGAATTCTTCGAGTTCGGTTAAATCAGTTCCATCCTGAAAATCCGTTTCTTTCATTGCTGCTCCTTTTTATGTTTTTCAAACCAGTCAAAAATAGTATTCCACCAAAGTTCAGCATTTTGCGGTTTAGTTACAAAATGATATTCATCAGGAAAATAAAGAAGTTCACTTTCCACTCCCTGTCTCTGCAGGGCTGTGAATAATTCGAATGCCTGACCTTCCGGTACCCTGAAATCATTGGCTCCTTCAACTATGAGCATAGGAGTTTTTGCATTCTGAATGTAGTTGCTGGGCGACCATTTATCATATAACTCCGGATTTTTCCACGGCGTGCCTTTAAACTCCCATTCGGGGAACCATAGTTCTTCTGTTGTGCCGTACATACTTTTCAGATCATAAACACCGTCGTGTGAAACGACAGCGTTAAACCTGTTGGTATGTCCTTCAAGCCAGTCAACCATGTAACCGCCGTAAGATGCTCCTGCGGCGAAGGTATTGTTCTTATCGATATAGCTGAAGTTCTTAAGGGCATAATCCGTCCCGTCCATTATATCTTTGTAGGGATTACCGCCCCAGTCGCCTGAAATATCATTAGTAAGCTTCTGTCCGTAACCGGTACTGCCGGTAGGATTAGGAGCAATTACAACATAACCTTTTGAAGCAAATAACTGTGTGTTCCATCTATAATGGAAATCGTCGGTCCAGTGTCCCTGGGGACCGCCATGTATTAAAAGTATCATTGGATATTTTTTGGTTGAATCAAAGAATGGGGGTTTAACCAGAATAGATTCTATTTTTTTGCCTTCGGCGCCTTCATACCAGAATGTTTCGATCGGTATCATTTCAATATTTGCCAGACGGTCCTTATTCAGGGCCGTTAGCTGTACCACCTTACTGCCGTCTGTATTCATAGAAAATATTTCTGTCGGCAGGTTATTTCTCTGCTGCTCGAAGTAAAGTTTTTTGCCATCGGGTGCGGCAGTTACCGAAGCATTCTCGTGCTCCTTCAACAGCATATCTACTTTTTCAGAAGCAATATCTATTTTATAAACCGAACTGTAAATCTCGTTTTCTGCAATAAAATAAATGGTTTTTGAATCGGGCGACCATTTGAATTGCCCTACCGATCTGTCAAAGTCCCCGGTAATTATTTTGCTGTCACCGGTACTGCGATTATAAAGTACAAGGTTCTGCTGATCGGATTCATGCCCTGCCTGCTTCATAGATACATAGGCTAAGTATTTTCCGTCAGGCGAATAAACCGGCTGATTATCATTACCCTTACTAGTTGATATTTTTTTAAGCGGCGCTGCTGAATTATCGTTAACATCTTTTAATTCAATTGTATAAATTTCATTATTAGTGCTTGCAGCAGCCATCGTATCGGGATTCATAGTTAACGCGATCTCTTTTCCGTCAGGTGAAAAGGAATAATCATTACTGCTTCCCAATGCAATTGGGGGAACATCTTTTTCTTTATGAACGAAAAGGTCTGTATACTTTTTCGTTTTTGTATCCAGCAGGAACAAATGGCTGAACTTTCCGCCGCGCCACTCATTCCAGTGCCTGAACAGAAGGTGTTTGAACAGGCTGGCTTTCACCTTACTTTTATCTTTTTCCTCCTCTTTCTGCTTATTGCAGGCGTCATCAGCACATTCGGGGTAAACTGAAGAAGCAAACAATATTTTTGAACCGTCGGCAGACCAGACTATGCCGGACGCCCCGGTTGAAATATCTGCTATCAGCTCTTCGCCTGAGCCGTCATAACTGCAGGTCCATATCTTACCATCCCTGATAAATGCAATCTTTTTACCAACGGGAGAAAATGCGGGACCGGATTCATTTTTATCGGAATTCTTTAAGGGACGCAGATCAGATCCATCTGAATTTACAAGATATATGTCGCTGTTGCCTTTATTTTCAGAAACGTTGTATGATGTTACCTGAAAAGCTAACGTTTTACCGTCCGGGGACAAGTCATAAGCACCAACTCTTTTCATTGCCCATAAATCATCAACTGTCAGTGGATGTTTCGATTGGGAATACGAAATGAATGGAATAAACAGAAGGAATAATAATAATTTTTTCATTTGTGCCTCGAATTGGTTGTAACTGCAGGGAATTCGCTTTTATATTCATATTTGTTCCCCGATCGCTTCTCAAAAATAGCCTAACTTGTTTATAAAGGCAATGTTAGGCTATTTCCGTCACATATCCTTCAGGCTTTAAAAAAGTTTGAGTAAATTGTATTCCTAAATTTTATATCTCCATTTTTTCCCCGGAAAAACTAAAAGATGATATTTCTTCCAGGTACCGACCAGCAGGTTAAATTCTTATTCAGCAGTACAGAAATTAAGGATAAAAAAATAATTATTGCCGGACCCGGAACGATTGAAATTGCCGGGAAGCTTAACCTTGGCGAGCCGTCAAAAATTATTATAATCGTCGATGATTATGATTCACTTATTACCATGAGATACAGGCTGCAGCAGCATGGTGAAAAAAATATCGAAATCCGGATGATGGAATATGATAATACGGATTTCCGAAATGATTTTGTTGATGTTTTATTCGCCCAAGCATCTCTCTCTGTTCCCAAAAGGCATAAAATCATCAAAGAAATTAAAAGAATTCTAAAACCGGGAGGGACCTTCTGCGCGGGTGAGATTGTCTTGCTGAAAGAGAATCCCCCGGCTTTTATAAATAATATCTGGGAATCTTCTGAACTGAAGCCTCTTTCAATCGGGGAGTTTGAAAAATATTATGAGGAGAGAGGATTTGAAATACTGGATAAAAAAGATCTGTCATATACGCTGAGGGAATTTTATCAGCTAAGTGAAAAGAAGCTTTCAAATGAAGCCGGGAACCTGAGTGAACAGGAAAAAAGCTACTATAAAAAATTGTTAAAGAAAATCAGTCACGAGTCGAATGTATATCTGAAACTGGGAGGCAACGAATATATGGGCTTTTCGGCTTTGATTATGAGGAAGAAGTAAATTGAAACGAGGCGACAAGTTAGAATTTCAGATCGAAAAATATGCCTTCGAAGGGAAGGGTATTGCAAGAATACAAAAAGAAGATTCCGATGAGAGGAAATCAGGCTATGTAGTCTTTGTGAACGGATCATATCCCGGCGATACGGTTGAGGCGAGAATAACCAAGACTAAAAAATCTTTTGCAGAGGCGGTTGTAGAAAAAATCCTGGTTCCCTCACCTTACAGGACGGAGGCACGGTGTAAATATTTCGGAACCTGCGGAGGATGTAAACAGCAGGATCTGAATTACCAGGTTCAGCTTAGTTATAAGCATGACCAGGTAAAGGAAATTTTCGAGAGGCTCGGAGGATTGAGCGGCTTTGAAATGGACGATATCATTCCTTCCGAAAAAATATTCTATTACAGGAACAAAATGGAATATTCCTTTGCCGATAAACGATGGCTTACAAAGGAGGAGATAGGTTCACGGGAAATACTTGATAAAGAATTCGCACTGGGACTGCATGTCCCGGGAGTTTATGATAAAGTTCTTGATATTGATGAATGCTTCCTGCAGTCGGAATTAAGCAATGACATACTGAACTTTACAAGGAAATTCTTTAAGGAAAGAAACATTCCCGTTTACTCCACAAAAACTCACGAAGGATATCTTCGGAACCTCGTGATTAAACAGTCAGGCAGATCAAATAATAAATCCGGAGAGGCATCAGGCTTGATGGTAAACCTGGTTACCGCTTCTGAAAATGATGTATTGATGAAGGAGTATTCAGACCTGCTGATAAAAGAAATTCCCAAAATCACAACGTTTATCAATAACATCAACCTGAAGAAAGCTGCAGTGGCAGCCGGAGACTATGAGAAAGTATTCTATGGTGATGGATTCATTTATGATTACATCGGGGACTACAAATTCAGGATCAGTGCAAATTCATTCTTTCAGACAAATACGCTGCAGGCTGAAAATCTTTACGATGCCGCGTTGGAGTTTGCTGAACTCAACGGCAATGAAATCATTTACGATCTTTATTCCGGAGCAGGTACAATAGCGATATACCTGTCGGGCAAAGCAAAAGAAGTATATGCATTTGAATCAGTAGAACCGGCAGTAAAAGATGCAGAAGAAAATGCTGTTATAAACAATATTAATAATGTAAAATTTATTATCGCCGATCTATACAAATCATTTCTCCCTTTAGTTGAAGAAAAGAAACTCCCCAAACCTGATACAATCATAATAGATCCCCCCAGGAACGGGATGCATAAAAATACGGTTAATGATGTGGCAGCTTTAGGTCCCCAAAAAATAGTATACGTAAGCTGCAATCCAACCACGCAGGTAAGAGACATCAAATTGCTTAAGGAAGCCGGCTATCAACTGATAAAGATCCGCCCCGTCGACATGTTCCCGCATACTTATCATATTGAAAATGTCGCTTTATTGAAAAAATAGATTGGATTGTACGCAAAGAAAGAACCACCTCGGCTCAACTTATCCTCCTATCGCCTTACCCTCTTATCCTCTTACCCTCCCTCTTACCCTCTTATCCTCTAACCCTCTCAACCTCATATCTTCATGTCCCGTACCTGCTGCTGTCTCATTTCGAATTATCGACAAGCAGGACAAACTCGCCTTTAAGATTTTTCTGTTCGGCGATTTTCAGAATTTCCTCTGCTGTTCCGCGGTAGAATATTTCACCTTTTTTAGTCAGCTCGAACGCAAGAACTACACGGGTGTTCTTCCCGATCATTTTTACCACGTCGGCGAGCAGAGGCTTAATCCTGTATGGAGTATCCAGGATTACAATTACGTATTTCATGTATTTCAGTTTGTAGAGTTCCTGCCGCCGGATATCCTTCTTGGGAGAAAGCCAGCCGTAATAGAAAAATTTTTCAAAATCCAGCCCTGATCCCGTAAGGGCGGGGAGTAAAGAATTAGCACCGGGTACAGGCACGATATCAATTCTCTGAGAGATACACACTTCGACAAGCAGGTGACCCGGGTCGGAGAATAACGGCGTTCCGCAGTCGGATATCAAAGCTGCATTCTGTCCGTTAATAATCTTCAGCAGTATATCGTTAACCGATTCCTTTTCATTGTGTTCATTCAGGGCAATAAGTTCTTTTTCAATCTTATATTGCGATAAGAGCCTCCTCCCTTCCTTATATTCCTCGCATATAATAAAGTCTGCCTCCTGCAGTATTTTCAGCGCCCTCAGGGTTATATCATCGTGATTGCCGATGGGAGTGGAAACCAAATATAATTTTCTGTTCATAGGCCGAATTATTTCTATAAAATAATAATATTTAGATTGTCACTGTATACAAATGTACGTAATTTTAGGATGCTACTTTAAATGTAATTTTGGATTAATGGCTAAATTTATCATATCATTTTATTCATATAACCCGACCGATGAATATCTTTCAATTTATATAATTCCATCTATTCTATTCACAAACAAAGCAACCGGGGCTATTTATGCAGTTAAATAAAACCATAGCAGTATTTTTTATATTTCTGTCTGCTTTTGTATATGCGCAGGATTCCACACAGACTTTCCTCGATTTAAATCCGACCGGAGTTTCCGAATTCCTCAGTCTCCATCCTGAATACGACGGAAGAGGAACAATTATTTTTATCCTCGATACCGGAGTAGATATGGGTATTGCCGGACTTCAGAAAACCTCCACCGGCGGGAATAAAGTTATCGATGCCCGCGATTTTACCGGAGAAGGCGACATCCCTATCTATAAAGCGGATGAAGACGATAACAATTTTGTAAACGAAGATAAGGGCTACTCCGTTAAAGGAGCTGATAAAATAAAATCTCCGGGTGCGGAATATTATATCGGGGTTCTTACCGAGAAGCAGCTCATTAATTCCAACTCGGGCTCGGCAGATCTTAACGGTGACGGCGATACTTATGATAAGTATTATATGGTTACTTATAAAGATCAATCGGGCGACTGGATAACATATTTTGATATGAACGGCAACGGCGATCTTTCCGATGAACAGCCTCTTAAAGAGTACGATAAAGAGCAGCAGGCATTTCATATAAAAACCACAAAGACTCTTCCCCCTCTGACATTTGCATTACATGTATTTCCGGATGAAGGAAAAATATCGCTCTTCTTTGACGACGGGTTTCATGGAACCCATGTAGCGGGTATTGCCGCAGGTTATATGATTGACGGTTCTACCATTAACGGCGTGGCTCCTGGAGCTAATATAATAGCATGCAAGCTGGGTGATAATCTTTTTACCGGGGGAGCTACTGTTACTGAGAGTATGAAAAAAGCATATTTGTATGCCGATAAAATTTCGAAAGAAAGAAAAGAGCCATGTATCGTTAATATGAGTTTCGGAATAGGCGCTGAAATTGAAGGTCATGCCGAAATGGAAAATCTGATAACCAAGCTGATGAAAGATAACCCGTATCTTTATATATGTGTGGCTAACGGTAATGAAGGTCCGAGTGTTTCATCACAGGGACTTCCGTCCTCTGCAGATTATGTTTTTTCATCAGGAGCTGCATTGACCAAAAGCGTGGGTCGGGATCTTTACGGCGCCAGACTGAACAATGATATTATACTTTATTTTTCCTCAAGAGGCGGGGAAGTTGATAAACCCGATGTAATCTCACCGGGCGCGGCGTTTTCTACTGTCCCGAATTACATGCCCGCAGACAGGTTCTGGGGAACGAGTATGGCTTCACCATACACTACTGGTGTTATGTCGCTTCTTTTAAGCGCTGCAGTAAAGGAATACCCCGATACAAAGATCCCCTCGGAACTGCTCTACAAGGCGGTACGTCAGAGCGCCGTCTACATGGAAAATTATACATGGATCGATCAGGGCCACGGATATATCAATGCAGCAAAAGCGTGGGAACTGCTGAAGAAATATGTTGACCAGGGTGAAGTAAAGAATTACGAACATTATACGATTACTTCCCTTGCACCCAATATGCCTGATGGCAAAGCACCTAACCTCTACCTGAGGGACGGTTCATTCATTACAGGAAAAGAAAGTTTTAATTTTATTGTACGCAGAGATAATTTCCAGAAGCAGGCCAGTTTTTACAGGGGATTCAATATTAAAACAGACGCCGACTGGATAAAACCGGTTCAGAAAAAAACCTATATCCGCAACGATCAGCCTACTGCAATAAACATCCAGTTTGATAAATCCAAATTGTCCAAACCGGGACTCTACTGCGGCAGGATCTCTGCAACCCGCGACGATTATACAAAGATGCCTGAATTTGATATGCTTGCAACTGTAATTATACCTTATGACTTCAATGCCTCCAATAACTACACTATGGAATGGAATAATGAAAAAGTAAATATAGGCATGGTTAACAGATATTTTGTAAGGGTTCCGGCCGGTCAGACCACTATGCATATTGAACTGAGTAAAGCAGGCAAGGAATACATCCTGGCCCGCTACAGGATAGCAGACCCTGATGGAAGACCTCTTGAACTATCCCATATTCTGTCTTCACAGAATGACGATGAGTCTATAACAGGCAATTATTATAATTATGAACCGGGTGTATATGAGGTAATGGTTGAAGGATACTTCATGGCTGATACCGTCTCTGATTACAATCTGAAGGTTGACTTCAACAGCATTAAAAGAATTGATGAAAGCGAACTTTCCGGAACAGGTAATACTATCGATGTAATAAATTATTATAACCAGCTGAAGTCGTACTCGGTTGCCGGACAAATTAAGGGATACGTCTTAAATCATGAATTCAAATTAAACGGAAAAGATACTTACAAATATCCGTTCACATTTAAACCCGGTGAAACTTCTAAAACATTTAATCTCATCCTGAGCAAGGAAGATTATAATAAAGTAACCGATTTCTCTTTCCAGGTACTCGATGACAGCGGCGTTGCGCTTACAAAAGACGGTCTAAGCTACAGAACCGGGTCTATTACGATAAATGCCGGAGAGGTTAACGACGGATCAAACCTGACTTTCGAACTTGTCCCTGCGTTCACAAATGCATCGGACAGTATGACAGCAATTGTAAAAGAGGAAACCGAAATGGGTTCACAGCCTCAGTTTTCAGTTACTGGAAATTCAAGAGGCAGTGCTTCACTTTATCCCTCGATTGCACAAAAGCTCTACCTGAATTATTCAGACCCTGGATATGATATGCCTGAAGGGTCGCTGGTTTACGGTACCGTTACATTTACTTCTTCTGCATCACAGAAAACTGAATACGAATTACCAATTACTATCAACTTTAAATAGGGTAATATCTTATGAGTGAACATATAGAAAAAGTTAAAGGCCTTCCGGAGAATGCATATACTGAGCTGAAGCCGGGAGAGGAGTATGTCCCGATAATGAAGCCCGATCAGAATCCGAAGGAAGTCACTCCTTATTCCGTGACGGTAGGGTTACTCATGGCTATCTTATTTTCCGCAGCTGCTGCTTATCTGGGATTAAAGATAGGCCAGGTTTTTGAAGCAGCAATTCCTATCGCGATCATTGCGGTCGGTCTCTCAGCAGGAAGTAAGATGAAAGGAGCGATGGGCCAGAATGTGATTATTCAGTCGATAGGGCAGAACTCAGGTTTGATTGTAGCCGGTGCTATATTTACAATCCCTGCCCTGTACATTTTAAACCTGCAGGCTCACTTCTTTCAGATATTTTTTGCCTCAGTCTTCGGAGGTGTTCTGGGGATCCTGTTCCTTATCCCTTTCAGGAAATATTTTGTCGCGGAAATGCATGGGAAGTTCCCTTTCCCTGAGGCGACTGCCACCACTGAGATTCTTGTTGCAGGAGAAAAAGGCGGAAAGCAGGCGCTTGTGCTTGTTGCAAGCGGTTTGATAGGCGGTATTTATGATTTTGTGATCGCAACTTTCGGCTGGTGGAGTGAGACTTTTACCACCAGGGTCTTTGGATTTGGTGAAGTTCTTGCCGATAAATTTAAACTTGTATTTCGTCTTAATGTCGGTGCCGCGGTAATGGGATTAGGCTATATAGTCGGTCTGAAATATGCCGCAATTATTTGCGCCGGCTCATTTGTTTCCTGGTACCTGCTCATTCCTGTTGTGTCCTACATTGGTGCTGATCTCGCAGTTCCTCTCGGAACCGGGGTTACCAAACTCATAAACCAGATGAGTGCGGAGGAAATTTTCCGGAATTATATCCGTCACGTGGGTATAGGCGGAATTGCAATGGCTGGTATTATCGGAATTATCCGTTCCTCAAAAATCATCAAAGGCGCTGTTACAATGGGTGTAACGGAACTCTTTCAGAAGAAAAAAGGAGATGATGAACACGTAAGAACCAGTCGGGATTTATCCATGAAAGTCATTGTTTTTGGTCTTATTATCACTACCATCCTGCTGCTTGTATTCTTCCAGCTCGGGGTCGTACATAATATCGGCTGGGCTCTAACAGGATTGTTTATTGTAATGCTGATTGCATTCCTGTTTACAACTGTTGCTGCTAATGCAATTGCTATAGTCGGCACAAACCCGGTAAGCGGAATGACATTAATGACATTAATCCTTTCTTCCATAATTTTAACTTCGGTTGGTCTTAAAGGTGAATCAGGAATGGTTGCCGCACTGATAATAGGCGGCGTTGTCTGTACTGCACTCTCGATGGCCGGCGGCTTTATAACAGACCTTAAGATCGGCTACTGGCTGGGAACTTCTCCCTATAAACAGGAAAGATGGAAATTTCTTGGTGTTCTGGTATCTGCTTTAACTGTCGGTTATGTTATTATGATACTTAATGATACCTACGGTTTCACAGGTGAAGGTGCTCTTGTTGCACCCCAGGCAAACGCGATGGCGGCAGTAATACAGCCTCTTATGGCTCAGCAGCCTGCACCCTGGATGCTTTATATTGTTGGAGCGATCCTCGCACTGGTACTCACGATGATCGGCGTACCGGCACTGGCCTTCGCCCTCGGAATGTATATTCCTCTTGAACTGAATACTCCTCTGCTTGTCGGCGGATTGATAGCTTACTTTGTTTCCACAAGAAGCAAAGATGAAAAAGTAAATAATGCAAGACGGGAACGGGGAACATTGATAGCCTCCGGATTTATTGCGGGCGGTGCTTTGATGGGAGTAATAAGCGCATTCCTAAGGTACCTGGGCTATAACTGGGTTAACCTTGAATGGGCCGAATCTCATTCTGCAGAATTGCTTGCCCTGATAATGTTTGCGTTACTCTGTGTTTATATGATCTGGGATGCATTGAGAGGAAAACCGGAAGCGGAATAGAAGGGAGTGACCCTTTTTACAAAGAGCCCGTCTTTATGGCGGGCTTTCTTTATTTTAAATTCGTGTTGAGCAGTTGGGGTTAATTTTATCCAAAATATCATTATTTTGTCTGATGTTAAGAAATAATTTATCAGGTAAATGAATATTCATCCCACTGCAGTTATGGATAGTGAAGTCACCCTTGGCGGCAGCGTTGAGGTGGGTGCTTACTGCGTTATAAGGGGTAAGGTTGAGATCGGAGACGGATGTATAATAAAAGATCACGCCGTATTATATGGTCCATTAACACTTGGGAAGGGGAATGTTATTCATCCCGGAGCCGTAGTCGGCAATATAAATCAGGACCTCAAGTATAAGGGAGAACCATCCCGGGTAATCATCGGCGATAATAACTCCATAAGAGAATTTGTGACTATTCAGCAGGGAACTATAGCAAATGAAGGAAAAACCATAATAGGCAGCAGCAACCTGATAATGGCATATAGTCATATTGCTCACGACTGCATCCTTGGTAATAATATCATCATCGCAAACAGCACCCAGTTAGCTGGACATATAATCATAAAAGATTTTGCCTATCTCGGCGGACTCGTAGGAGTCCATCAGTTTGTAACTATAGGACGTAATTGCTTCGTAGGCTTTATGAGCCGGATTAATCGCGATGTTCCCCCATTTGTGATTATGGAAGGAAATCCTTCGCGGGAAAGAAGTATAAATACAGAAGGCCTCAAAAGAAAAAATTTCAGCAAGGAAGATATTTCTGTTCTAAGAAAGGCTTTCATTATTCTGTTTGTAAGCGAAGTGCCTAAAACGGATAAAATGCAGCTGCTTAAAGAGAACGAATTTGCCGGAAATCAATATGTAAGAGAATTGGTTGCCTCAGTTGAGGCAAGTGCTTCGGGAAAAAACGGCAGGGCCCTGGAAGCAGCAAGATATAAATAGTTATTATTCTCAGTGCGTTACTTTAGAGTGACTTCCACTGAAAAATCGACAGGTTCAAAGGACCTTCTTCCCCCTCCTTCAGGTCCCATTCCTCCACCCCTGTTTCCTCCGGGGAAACCGCCCATACCGCCGCCGGGTCTATTCCCTTCCTGTCCTTCTCTGCCGCCAAAATTTTTCCTATCAGGTTTTTCTGTTTCAAACTTAATGAGTAGCTTTTCACCGGGATCGGCATTGATTCCGTATTGGTTCTGTTCATTTACTTTCAGAGGAACCCTGAGCTCATAAATAAACTGATCATTGTTATAGCCAAGTCTTGCAGTTAAACCGCTGCTGTCGGAAACAGAAATAACTGTAAGGGGAAAATTGTCTTTATTCAGAATCCTGATCTCGTCCTGGTCTTTGATCATTTTTGAAATCATCATTCCTCTTCCTTTTTCCTGAAACTCACCGGGATTAATCATTATCCTGGATTCGTTTACGATATTATGAAGAGGATATTTTATGCCGATTGTGTTGTCATTTTTATTTTCATTTTCTACCCATACAACAAAACTGCCAGCAAACATCGGCATAATTTTACTCATGTCGCCGGAAGCCAGGCATAGGTAAAGATAATCATTATCATTGGATACCCCGATCGCAACTTTTTCGTCAGGAAGATACTTCAGACTTGTACCCCAATCTGAAGCGTCGCCGTTTATATCAATTTTTCCGGGAACAGAGGTGCTTGTTAATTGGGTTGTGCTGCTGCAGCCGGCTATCAGCAAGGCTGCAGATGCCAAAACAAATATTGATAATTTTTTCATCTCTTCTTCCCTATAGCTTGAAATTATATCTTTAATACTATTAGACAGTTTCAACCAATTTAAGTTTAATAAAACGATATTATGCGGCATTAATATTGCACTAAATGTGATTTTTAACGCAGTACTTCTAATACAGGAAGGATGAAATCTCTGAGAAGTCTTTCTTTTTAATATCCGGAACCAGCACGCCCCCGGCAGGATAACCAGCGGCAAGTATCAAAAATGGTTTTTCATTTACAGGACGCTTCAGAATTTTATTCAGGAAACCCATCGGACTTGGAGTATGCGTAAGTGTTACTAATCCAGCGAAGTGCAATGCTGTAATCAGAATTCCGGCAGCAATACCGGTAGATTCCATCGGGTAGTATTGTTTTACCTTTTTGCCGTCTGCCCTTACATCATAACTTTTTGAAAAAATAACAATCAGGCAGGGAGCGGTTTCAAGAAACGGCTTATTTTCATCCGTCCCGAGCGGGATAAGAGCTTCAAGCCATTCTTCAGGCGCACGCTTTGTGTAGAACTCTCTCTCCTCCTCCTCTGCTGCTTCTCTTATCTTATGCTTAATCTCTTTATTTTCGACAACAACAAAATGCCAGGGCTGAAGATTTGCGCCGCTGGGAGCAGTGCCGGCTGCTTTTATACAGTTTCTTATAACTTCAACAGGAACAGGCCCGGGGAAGAATTCCCGTACTGATCTTCTTTTCCTGATTTCTTCATAAAATTCTGACGATCTGCTTATCATTTCAGATTCGGGAAGCTGCCTGTACCCGGTTAAGGGAATAAATTCATTTTTCATTTTCTATCCAATTATAAAAACTAATTTTGTCCGATCCAGTTATCATCATTTTCCTCAAAAGCAGTTCTTAAAGAATTAAATACTTCATCCGGCAGCTTACCCTTTTTAACCGCGTCGAGAGCTGCTCTCAAATGTTCAACGGAAGATGTTCCGATTATTGCAGAATCCACCCCGGGTGCGAATGCGGAAAACCTGATAAATAATTCCTCCGGTTTTATATCAAACGTTAAACTCATCCTGTGCCAGCGAACCCAGTATTCTTCAGCATAATTCCCGGCAGGTCTTTCATTGTATTTCCATAAGGCATTCGCTAAAGGGCGCTTAGCAATAACCCCCATACCGCTTTCCTCTGCTTTAGGTATCAGATCGGCAAGATCTCTCTGATCTGTTACGTTTAATGATGTCTGTATACTATCAAACCTTCCGCAATGAACAGCATAATGCAGGTCCTCATTTTCACCCGAATAGGCAGCCGCTATTATCTTACCGTCGTATTTTGCTTTATCGAGTGCGTCTATTACTTCCCCTTTCATAAGAATTTCCTTTGAACAGGAATGAAGATGAACAATATCTATATAATCAGTCCTGAGTTTTTTAAGAGCTGCGTCTATACCTGCTGAAATTATATCATAAGTCCAGTCATCATACCCCGGTATACCATATCCAACTTTAGTGGAAAGAATAAATTCCTTCCTTCTGTATGAAAGAAATGTACCTATTCTTTCTTCTGATAAACCATATCCTCTTGCGGTATCAAAAAGGTTTACCCCGTTGTCTAAAGCATAATTTAAAAGCCGGCCGGCATCTGTATCGGATAATTCATTACCCCCGATATGACCCGCTCCAAATCCAGCTGCGGAAACTTCAATGTCATTTCGTCCGAATTTTCTCTTAATCATAACTCTCCGGTTTTTTTTTGGCTCAGGGTGTAAGGAATTTAAAAAGCAAAATGGTTTAGGTAACTCACAAAATAAGTCAAAGTTTTTTAACCGGCTGATAATTATCTATATATTTTTTCAATTCAGCCAGGCTGTTTGGATCACCGATAACTGTGAGGTAATCCCCGTCTTTAAAAGCGGTGTTGCCGTTTGGGATTATAGTTTCTCCTTCCCTGCGGAGAAAAGCAACCAGGCATCCTTTAGGAATATTTATATCCCGCAGTGCCTTATTAATTAAGAATGAAGAGGATTCGTGCTTATTAATATGGACCATTAACAGTCTTTCATCGTGAAGGAGCGCTTCTTTCAGTTCCTGTTCGTTCCCTGCTTTTTCCCAATCTGCAGAAAAATTATCATCCTCTACCCGGCCGGCAATTTGTGCAAGGATCCGCAAATGCTGTGTCGGGTCTTTCTCAGGACTTACAAGGAAAAAAAGTGCTTTAACTATCGCTTCATCATCCTGCTTGCCGGTAATCGGATTATTAAAATTTATATGTACACCGTTCAGAGCTCTGACAAGCACCATCTCCGCCTGTGATATATTTTCCAGTCTGAAATGCGGTAATGCTATTCCATGGGTAACCGGTGTTAGTCCGATTTTTGTACCTTCATTGAATTTATTGGCAAGAGTTTCTGCATCAACATAAACAGCCTGCTCAAACAACACTGCGGCCTGACCGGCCACCTCTCTGAATTCTGATTTCTCCTTAATATCAATAACGAAACTTCTTGTGACGATCTCATCAAAGGGATCTGCTTCCCTTAATCCTTTCTCTTTTAAGATACCTCTGAGCTCACTATCAAGCCCGCTATATCTTGATCTTCCAAGCCGTTCAAATAAATGATAGACAGCCCCCTGCCTTTGTACTTTTCCATATGCAAAATACCTGTACCATAGAACTGCTGCTGCTATTAAAGCTGAAGAAAACACTATCGCCAGCCAGCCCATTTTAAATATTAGAAATATTGCTGTTAATATCCCGATTATCTGCATCCAGGGATAAAAAGGAGATTTGAATCCCGGATCATATGATTCAATTCTGCTTTCGCGCATTACAATTACACCCAGGCAGACAATGGCAAATATCAATAACTGGAAGGCGCTGGCAAGCTCTGCAATTTTTGTGGGGTTAAATGAAATAATTATTACAATAAATATAGCTATGGTTAAAATAACCGATACGTAGGGAATCCCTCTGGAGGAAAGTCTTTGAAAGATATGGGGCATTATATGATCGCGGCTCATTGCAAAAGGATAACGGGATGCACTGAGTGTTCCCGCATTCGCCACAGAGATAAAGGCGATTATTGCAGCTATCGAGGTTAAAATCACACCCGTTTGTCCGAAGAATTTACCGGCTGCAGTTGCTGCAGGAGTAAGATTACCGGCAAGTTCATTCATTGGGATTACGCCGACCATAATTGCCGTACCCAAACCGTATACAAGAAAAGATGTCCCCAGTGAAAGAAAAATTCCCAGCGGAAGGTTCCTTTCAGGATCTTTTACTTCCTCGGAAAGGCCTGCTACCTTGGTAATTCCGGCATAACTGATATAGACAAGGCCGGCTGCTGAGAATATTGCATTAAACCCCGGGTCAAGAAATCCTTGGAAGTGGGAAAAACTGATTTGAGGAACTCCCCCTGCTAAAAAAACAACAAGGATAGCAAGTAGAATCATTACAAGAATTACCTGGAGTTTGCCGGTACCCTTAACGCTGAACAAATTAAGTATTCCGATCAGTATCGCAAGCACAACTGCCACAGGAACGATTGAAACCGAGGGGATAAAAAGAGCTATATATGCCCCCATACCAATCAGGGCAAAACAAACCTTTAACATAAGTGCAAACCAGGTTCCTAGACCTCCGATAGTACCGAACATTGGTCCAAGAGTTCTATCCAGAAAGAAGTAGACTCCACCTGCTCTCGGCATGGCAGTCGCAAGTTCAACAACGCTGAATACTGCAGGGACAAGTGGAATAACAGCAAGGAGATAGGCCAGAACAATTGCAGGCCCTGCAATGGCTGCTGCAAGTCCTGGCAGAAGAAAGAATCCTCCGCTTAATGTAGTACCCGTAGCTATGGCATAAACATCAAGTAGTTTTAGTTCCTTTTTTAATTTCCGCTTTTTTATGGATTCAAACATAAAAGAATTCAGTTAAATTAATGAAGCGGTTCCGGTCGGGTGAACCGGCTGATTATTTCCAGTCGCCAATCATTTTTCTTATCAGGGCGATCTGTGCTATATGATAGGAATTATGTTGTGCTGTTATCAGAACTTCCCTTAAATAGGTATGTACGTGCGCATGAGGAATAGCATCAGTTATATCACTTCCATTGGTTTTAATAATTTTCAGCATCTCATCCCTGTCGGAAATACACTGATTAAGAGTATTATACCATTCTTCATCGGAAACCTGGTTCGTGTCTGCCGGCCAGTATTCATCAGGCCATGTGGGGGATTTCCATTCAGGGTCTATCATATATTTCAGGATGTCTTCCTGTGTGATCCTTATATGCTCGAGTTCATCCCAGACTGAGTGCAATCCTTCTTTCGGTTTCTTAGCCCGGTTTTCAGGCTTCAATCCTGTTAAAGAATTTTCAAGAGAAATATGAGCCTGTTCTTTACTCAACAGGTTCATAAGTTCTTTGGTTAATACTTTTTCATCCATTGTAGTACTCCGATTTTTGGCCTGCAAAATAAAATTATTTACGGGTGTAAATGTGTCCGGTACAGCACATTTATGGAACTACCTGGTTTCCGTTTTCATCTATTGCAGTTAATGCATTAACCGGACAAACGGAACATGCTTCTATCAGCATTTTCTGCTCAATTTCACTAATATCCGGTCTGAAAGTGACAATTTTTTGATTGTCTAACACGAAAACCTCGCCAGCAACCCTTATGCAGTTGCTTGTACCTATGCACATATCCTCATCAATAATTATTTTCAATCCGCTTATAGTTTTTTCCATAGGATTTCTCTCCCTTAAAAAAGATCAAATTGAATTGATTAGAATATACTGTTTGCGCAATAAAAAAGAAATCAGATAAGATTATATTGTTTTAATATAAAAAGACCTGCAGTAATTGTAATAAGTGAGGCAAGGGTTGTCATAAGTAAAATGTTGGCGGCCAGTTTGCTGTTTGAGCCCATCGCTTCAGCCATAATAAAGCTTGCTATTGCGGTAGGACAGGCAAACAGGATAAATAAAATACCAAGATCATATCCCCTGAAGCCGAAAAGATAAGCACCGTAAGTCATAACTAAAGGGAAAAATATTAATTTCAGAACTGATGAATATACCGAAAGCTTAAATCCCTTCTTTATTTCTTTAAAATTCATAAATCCGCCGATGCCGAGAAGTGCAAGGGGAAGGGCAAGTGCTGCAAGATAGTTAATAGTGCGTTCTGCAATAAAGGGAAGTCCAATCTTAAAGTAGGAAAACGGTAAAGAGAATATTACAGCCAGGATAAGCGGATTCCTGATTATTTCAAATATGGTATAACCAATATTCAGCTGCCGTTCTTTTCTAAGCGGAACTGTCAGAGCGATTACTGAGAGGGTGTTGTATAATGGAATCGTAAATGCAAGTAGAAGTGATGCTTTTCCGAGATTATCTACTCCGTAGACGTTGGCAATTAGTGCGAGCCCGATAACGGCAAAGTTTCCTCTGAAACTTCCCTGGATAAATACCGTCCTGTCTGTAGCTGTTCTAACAGAAGGAATCGATATCAGCCATACAAAGAGAAATGTTATTATGGTTCCTATATATGCAAACCCGATGAGTTCCAGGTTGAGAATTCGTGTCAGATCGGTTTTTGCTATTTCTATAAAGATAAGGGCAGGAAGAGAAACGGAAAAAACAATTCTTGAGGATAGCTTTACAAAATTATCATTTATCATTCCCAGCTTTTTTAGGAAATAACCCAAAGCAACAATTAGAAAAACGGGGGCAACAAGGCCCGCAACTATAATTAAATTCTGCACTTTGAACTAATATTATCTCTTATTTGGTTATATGATTTATTTGCATATCCGCGAAATTTTTTCCTTGTATTAACACAATCTGTCCGGCAGAATTGTCACCAAAGATTGCATTTTAAGTCGATAATTTCATACTGAGAAAAATTCACCACCAATTATTTCTCAGAGTAAGACAGATCAGCTTTAATTCCATCATAAATTTCTCAATAATCACACTGCCTGTGTTTTTCTTCATAAAGACTGGTGTACTTTATTACATGGTACAATATCTGTTAAAGAGTATAAACAAATATTTCGCCGGGTTTTGGAATAGTGACCGGAAACATTAAACCTGCATAAAATTATTAATAAAATAGCCCCACACTAAAATACATCAATAATATGAATGGTGCGAAAATGAGAAAACTAATCTATTTAATACCTGTATTACTTCTTTTTTTCTATACAGGCTGTTCGGAGGATAATTCAACTAACCC
>DATFVA010000447.1:0-2390 GCA_035260565.1 Ignavibacteriaceae bacterium
TGCAGAATTCTTCAAAACGAATTTTAATATTCATTATAATTTGCTAACACAAGGGCATAAAGAATGATACCTGAACCGACTTAAGATGAACCAATCCGCCGTACAAATCTTTTTTAATTGTTGCGTGTCGCATGTTGCAGCTCGCAGGTTGAAAGTTTTTCTATTTTTGAGCAATTACGAAAAACCGAATTCATTAATTTTAAAATGGATACTGAAATAATACAATCCGCAATCAGGACAAATGTCTACCACATAGATAAAAGTAAAAATATTGCTTTACATAAACATAAGAAGTTTGATGAAGTCTTTTATTGCATAAAGGGAAGAGGTTTTGGTGTCCTGGAGGATGGAGAACAAGAGCTGAACACTGGTGATGCCTTCATTGTAAGGGAAAATACAATGCATTCGCTTCGTACAGAATCTGAAATGGTTGTCACATCATTTTTGATTCCTGTTGTCGACTGATTTTTAAACTCCCTCTAACCTCTTCAATTCTTTCTGCCATCAGGAAATAAGAGCATTAAGTTCAAAAAGATTTCTTCCTGGTGCTCCCTGGTTATCCTTCGTGATTTTCCGGGCATTTCGTGTTTATTTACTAACATAGAGTTTGCTGTTAAAGTTAGACATATAAATATTTTACCTTCATTTTATTGGACTGGTAAACTTCCTTGAGAAAAAATATGACCAAGATTTGCTCGGCATATTCTATAATTCTGACACCAATTTTAGTGACCTTTTCTAAAATTGAGCCAAAAATATATTTCTTCTCATAGAGTATCAAATTCATTATGAAAAAGATACAGCTAACCCAACTCTCTGAAGTATTTTTTAATCTGGCTCTGATCTCATTGAGATTGTAACCATTTTTCCCTTGTCCAAACTTACCCTCGATATGATTTCTTTCAGATGCCTCTTTTCTTCGCTTTCTTTTCTGATAATAAGTCTCTGTCTCTTTGTCTTTTCTTCGTCCAAGTGGCACAGCTGTTATTCTGATATTTCTTTCATTTAGCCAGCTTCTGTTTTCTCTCGTAGCATAAATCTTGTCTACCTGAACCAGTTCCGGATAATACCCATGTAACTGTTTGTAAGATTCAACTTGTTTAATCAAATCACCTCCTTCATGATAAGCATCCCAACTGAACGTATTTATACGGGCAAAACCGTTATCAAGACTGACCCCGAGTTTTGATCCAAACTCTATCTGTGCCTTTGTTTTGCCTCTTGGGATCGGCCTGACATGAGGTTGGAATATGCTTACAATTCTATCGGTGCAACTATGTGTTTTTGTATCGTACATAAGTTTCTGCTGGGCATAAGCCGTGTTGATAATCCAAAACATACGTTGCTCAGAATGTTTTAGAGGAAAATGATATCCTTTTGATTCAAAAATATCCAACATCTTGTTTACCTGCTTGATATTCCGGTTAACGCATTCCAATAATTTTCGTGTCATCTTGCGATGCGTGGCCTCTCTTTTCCTTTTCTTCTTTGAGTAATCCAAATATGCCTTATCTATCTTCCGTCGGTAGGTCCTGGGTTTTTCGCCTTCTTTTCCACTCAGGTCATAGAGCATGTCGATAAGCTTTTCGCATTGTTTGCGACTTTGGTTTAAAATTCCATTGTCGGTTGGATAGGTAATATACTGATCAGCAACAGTAGCATCGGCCTGCATTTTACCTTTATTCTTTGGGGTCTTGTTGGTTTTATCGATTCCTTTCCGGTTGTGTTTTTTGTCACCTTTTTCACTAACCGATTTTATCAATTCAACATTGAGAGAATCGAAAACCTCACTCCCGGCTCTTTTCCTGATATCTACAAATAGTGATGGATCAAACACCGGCTGTGTGGTAAATTCCTTAAGTCCAATAAAAAACTGCATGTAGGGGTTTTCCTGTATCGCGGCGATGACTCCCCTGTCATCCAATTTTTCCAGGTGTTTTATGATTAATGCCCCAAGAACAATCCGTGGAGAAATTCCCGGACGTCCAAAATCAACAGTCATCATGGACATATAAACTGAAGCAAATTTATCCCATGGAACCAATTTGCTGAGCTTAACCCACCGATTATCAGATAGTAATGAAGTTTGAAAAGGAGTTTTGAACTCTTCGATTGTCAACTGGCGATCAGAACTGTATTTTACCATAAATGCAAATATTTTTATAGTAATTTATGTTTTAATTTGCATTTTTACTATCTATTTAAGCTAAAGATATTAACATATATCATTGATTATTAACTTTATAAGTGCATTAATTTACTTTTTCAGCAAACCCTAAATATGTCTAACCTCTTTATTCTTTCTTATCATGAAACAATTAATCGCTGCTTCTTGTCTGTTATCTCTTCTTATGACAGGATGTGCTCCTGTAAAGATTTATTCTGATCAG
>DATFVA010000448.1:0-6476 GCA_035260565.1 Ignavibacteriaceae bacterium
AAAGTTTTGATAAATGGATCAGCTTTAAAGGACAGGGGGTTTATTATGATCCCCTTATGAACATAGACGGCAGCCATGTTCAGAGAAAAGGATATATAACGGATATTCTAACTGACTATGCGGTGGAATATATAAAAGAGAAGAGCAGCGCGGCTGAGCAGGAAAAAAAACCATTTTTCCTTTACCTTTCTCATAAGGCAGTCCACGCAATGTTTGAACCTGCGGAACGGCATAAAGGTAAATATGATAACGTAAAGATCGATTATCCGGATACGATGGCGAACACCAAAGAAAACTATGCCGATAAACCAAGGTGGGTTGAAGCTCAGCGATACGGCTGGCATGGAGTTGATTACTTGTACCAGGGTCAGCTCGAATTCGATGAATTCTACAGAAAGTACTGCGAAACTATCCTTGCGCTTGATGAGGGTATAGGTGCAGTGCTCGATGCATTAACGGAAACCGGACTCGATAAAAATACAGTTGTTTTTTATATGAGTGATAACGGCTTCTCGCTCGGAGAGCATGGGCTGATAGATAAAAGACAGATGTATGAAGAGTCAATGCGGATTCCCCTGATTGCTTATGCACCTGGATTAATTACTCCTTCAACTAAAATATCAGAACTCGTTCAAAACATCGATATAGCTCCGACAATACTTGAACTTGCCGGGATAAAAACGCCTGGAGATATGGACGGCAGATCATTTCTACCGCTGCTGAAGGGAGAGGCAGCGGACTGGCGCGACAGAGTCTTTTATGAATACTTCTGGGAGAGGCCTTTCCCGCATACCCCCACTGTTTTCGGAGTAAGAACCAATAAATATAAGTATATGACATTCTGGGGCATATGGGATGTCGATGAACTTTATGACATTGAAAATGATCCGGAGGAAAAACATAACCTTATTAAAAGTCCCGAACACCAGGAATTAATAAAGGATCTTAACCAAAGAGTGTATGCCTGGCTTGAAGCCACCGGCGGTATGCAGATCCCGCTGAAAAAAGATATATTCTGGAGAGCTGATAAAAGAAAACCAGGGCATTAATCATTCATACGGAAAGTAAATTGACTATCGAAAAAAAATTAAACTCTATTTTAATAAGCGGCAGGATTTTAAAAAAGTTTTATTCCATTATAGTCTTAATTTTTTTATTCCTGCTTTTATTTTCAGGCATCTTTAGCCCCGGAGCAGTACGTTCTACATACTGCAACCCAATAAATATCGATTATACTTACAGCATAGTAAATACTTCGAAAGGTTTATCGTACAGATCCGGTGCCGATCCTGCTGTAGTAAAATTCCGGGGCGGGTATTATATGTTTGTAACGCGCTCATTCGGATACTGGCATTCGACAGATCTCAAAACATGGGATTTTATTCGTCCTCAATCGTGGTACTTTGAATCATCAAATGCACCTGCTGCCTGGTCTTTTAAGGATTCAATTCTGATTGCTCTGGGCAATCCTTCAGAATGGCAGTGTATAATTTACACGGACGACCCGGAGAAGGGAACGTGGAAAGGTGTGCCGTCACTGATCCCGGCAGATGTTCACGATCCAGCTCTATTTGTTGATGAGGATAATAAAGTGTATCTGTATATTGGTTCTTCTAACGTTTATCCCATCAAGGGTGTGGAGCTTGATCCCGATAACTATTTTTTGCCTGAAGGAAATTTTAAGGATCTGATATCCCTCCATCCTGATAAGCACGGATGGGAAAGGTTCGGAGAGAATCATATGGATACAACAGCAGGGTATATTGAGGGAGCCTGGATGACAAAGCATAATGGAGTATATTATCTTCAGTATGCAGCTCCGGGGACAGAATGGAATGTATATGGTGATGGAGTTTATACATCAGATAATCCTTTAGGCCCTTTTACTTATGCTGAGTATAATCCTTTTTCATATAAGCCTGAAGGGTTCATTACCGGGGCAGGTCATGGGAGCACAGTAAAAGATCCTTACGGAAATTACTGGCATTTCGGAACGATGGTAGTCGGGGTCAACTATTATTTCGAGCGGAGAATAGGAATGTTTCCCTCTGGTTTTGATCAGGATGGTCAGCTTTATGCAAATACTGCTTACGGCGATTACCCCCATTACATTCCTTCCGGAAAAAAGCAAGCCGGGGAAGATTTATTTACGGGATGGATGCTCTTATCCTACAATAAACCAGTTCAGTCTTCTTCATATTTAAAAGATTTTCCTCCGGCAAATGCAACAGATGAGAATATAAAAACTGTCTGGATATCGGAAACGAATTCAGGAGGAGAATGGATTATGATTGATCTGCTGAATGAGAGTGATGTTAAGGCAGTACAGGTGAATTACTCAGATTATAAATCTGATGTTTTCGGGAAAAGAGACAGTATTTATCACCGCTATGTTATAGAGTTTTCAAATGACGGAATAAACTGGGATAAGCTTATTGATAAGAGAGCGAACAATAAAGATGTGCCTAATGATTATACCGAGCTTGATAAACCCCAAAGTGCAAGATATATCCGTTTTAAGAACGTTCATCATCCGACTCCTTACCTTGCAATATCAGACTTAAGGATCTTCGGAAATGGACAAGGCACAAGCCCAGCAACTCCATCAGAATTTAAGGCAGAACGGGAACAGGACAGAAGAAGCGTGAAGCTGAGCTGGCTGCCTGTAAATGATGCGCAGGGGTATATGATTTATTTCGGAATAAATCCGGAGAAGCTGTATAGTTCAGTTATGGTATATAAAGATACAACGTATAGACTGAATTCGCTTAACGTAAGTCCTGATTATTTTTTCTCTGTTGAAGCATTTAATGAAAACGGAATATCGGGGAGAACGCGGGTTGTTAGAAGTGAGTAATAAAGGTCTAAGTCTAAGCCCGGGGAGTTCAGGTTCAAGTGTAAGTTCAAGTTCAGGTGTAAGTTCTAGTTCAAGTAATAATAGGTTCAGGATGAGCAGAATAATTTTACTGCTGTTATGTTTTTTGCTATCACTTAATCTTTATGCACAGAGAGTGCTGGATGATTTTGAATCAGCCTCGGGCTGGAAAGTATATAAATCGGATGGGGTTGAAACCACAGTAACTCTTGTGAAAGGTCACACAGATAAAGCAATAGAGTTTGATTACAATTTTACAAAAGGAACAGGATACGGAGGTATTCAGAAAGTTATTCCTATTGAACTGCCTGAGAATTACCAGTTTACATTTTATATAAAGGCTGAGTCTCCTGCTAACAACCTCGAGTTTAAGCTGCTTGACAGCACTGGACAAAACGTCTGGTGGCTGATCAAAAGGAATTATGACTTCCCTTCAGAATGGACTAAGGTAAAAATCAAAAAAAAGCACATAAGTTTTGCATGGGGTCCCGCTGAGGATAATGAACTGAAAAGAATTGACAGGCTGGAATTCACTATCTCATCATATGTGGGCGGTAAGGGATCAATCTTTATTGATGATCTGAGATTCGAGAAACTTCCCCCTGAGGATAATTCACCCATCTTTCCTATTGCGGAAGTTTCATCCGAAACCGGGAAGAAACACTCTGCTGAAAACCTTACCGATAGTAATAATTTGATTGCCTGGAAAAGCAGTCCCGATGAAAAACAGGATATCGTCCTTGATCTTCAGAAGAGGAGGGAATTTGGGGCCATCGTAATCAATTGGGACAGTGCAGATTATGCAAAGGAATTTAATGTCTATCTTTCAGGAAAGAATGATAATTGGGAGAAAGCCTATTCTGTAAAGCGGGGGACAGGAAATACAAGCTATATTCGTTTGAAGGAAGAAGATGCTGAAAAAATTAAAATCGAGCTGCTTAAAAGCAGCCGTGGTAATGGGTATGGAATCAATGAAATATCTGTTAAAAATACAGATTATTCGGACGATCTAAACAGGTTTTTCATCAATATTGCAAAAGATTACCCTGCCGGATATTACCCGCGGTACCTTGGGGAAGAAGGGACATTCTGGACTATTGTCGGAGTGAACAATGATAGGAAAGAGGCATTGGTAAATGAAGATGGTATGGTTGAGGTCGACAAAAGACATTTTTCAATTGAACCTTTCCTTTCCGTCGATGGGAAATTTATAACAAGGAATGAAGTAACAGAAACGCAGTCATTATACGATAATTATTTGCCCGATCCTTTAGTCGAATGGAATTTTGATGATCTGAAGCTTAAGATTCAGGCATTTGCACATGGTGAAGCAAATAAGAATTCCGTGCTTTATCTGAAGTATACAATTGATAACAACTCGGCAAAAATTCATAAAGGTAAGCTTTATCTTACAATAAGACCATTCCAGGTGAATCCTTATTACCAGTGGCTCAACTTAACCGGGGGAGCCGCAGAAATTGATTCCATTAAATACCGGGACGGGAAAGTATATTTAAATGATGATAAGGTTATTATCCCTGTCACCCAAGCAGATGATTTCGGCGCCGCAGCATTTGATGAAGGTGATATCACTTATTATATATCGAGAGGGACAATTCCTTCGAACCAATCGGTTACAGATAAAAACAAATCTGCCGGAGGGGTTCTTAGTTATTCTTTTGAACTAAGTCCCGGCAAAAGTAAAACTATTTATCTTGCTGTTCCTTTTTATGGGAGAAGGAATCCCCCTGAGCGTTTAGATGAAGCTAAAGTCGAGGAAAAATTTAAGGAGAATATTGCATTCTGGGAATCGAAGATCGACCATATTAAATTTAACCTTCCTGAGTCGGGAAACAGGATAATCAATACCTGGAAATCAAATCTTGCATATATTTTAATTAATAAGGATAGTGCAGGTATCCAGCCGGGGTCCAGATCGTACGAGAGATCCTGGATCAGAGACGGAGCATTAACCTCTTCAGCATTATTAAAATCAGGTATTGTTAAAGAGGTTAAGGATTTTATTAAATGGTATGCCGCCCATCAATATGAAAACGGAAAAGTTCCGTGCGTGGTAGATGTAAGAGGTCCTGATCCCGTTCCGGAAAATGACAGTCATGGTGAATTCATCTACCTTATCAAGGAATATTTCAATTTTACGAAGGATACTGTTTTCCTGAAAGAAATGAACAGAAATGTTCTGATGGCTGTTGATTACATGGATACGCTGATTTCACGGCGCTCCACAGCTCACTTTAAGAACGGTAACGATAGTGTCCGTGCCTACTACGGAATAATGCCCGAGTCAATCAGTCACGAAGGATATTCTGCAAAACCTATGCATTCTTACTGGGACGATTTTTTCACAATGAAGGGTCTTAAAGACGCCGCAGAGATAGAAAGGATACTCGGGGAAAATGAAAATTATAAGAAAGTAAAAAGGATGCGAGACACCTTCAGAGAAAACCTTTACAACTCGCTCGGGCTTGCAATGAAGGTAAGAGGTATAAATTATATTCCCGGCTGTGTGGAACTGGGCGACTTCGATGCAACATCAACGACCATAGCAATATCGCCCTGTAATGAGCTTCCAAACCTTCCGGAACCCTATGCAGAGAATACGTTTGAAAAATATTATGAATTCTTTAAGAACAGAAGAGACAATAAGATTGAATGGACAGGATATACTCCTTACGAAAACCGGCTGATTGGATCATTCATCTTCCTGGACCAGCCTGAAAGAGCCCACGAGCTAATAAAATTCTTCCTGAATGATCAGAAACCTCAAAGCTGGAATGAATGGGCAGAGGTTGTCTGGAAGAAAGAAAGGAATCCCGGGTATATTGGAGATATGCCCCATACATGGGTAGGTTCCGATTTTATTAACGCGGTGAGGTCGATGTTTGTATATGAAAATGAGATCGACTCATCTCTTGTCTTAGGCGCCGCATTATATAATGACTGGATTACTTCTCCAAACGGAATGTCGGTTGAAAATCTGCCTACATATTACGGGGAAATATCTTATTCGATTAAAGCGTCTGAAAACAACTTTAAGATAAAATTATACGGAGATGTTTCATTACCTCCCGGTGGTATAATCTTAAAGAATATTTTTGGTGATAAAGCCCCTTCTGATGTAACTGTAAACGGAAATTCCATAAATACTTTTGATAAAAAAAATATACGTATAAATGCATTCCCTGCACAAGTTGAGGTATCATTTTGAAGGAAAATCCGATGAGAAAATATTTACATGTATCAGGTTTATTAATTTTATCCCTGGCAAATTTACTTTTTGCCCGGGCAGATTCAACAAGACAGACCCCGGGTAAACTTGAAAAAGAAATCACAGTGAAAGTATCGATTAAATATCTTCTCTATCTCCCCAAAGGTTATGATGAAGATGATAACACGTGGCCGCTTGTACTTTTTCTTCACGGATCAGGGGAGAGAGGAGATGACCTTGAATCTGTAAAAAGACTCGGGCTGCCTATGCTTATTGAACAGGGGAAAAACTTCCCGTTTATCCTTGTTTCACCTCAATGTCCTTTAGGACAAAGATGGGATCCGCTTGAATTATCAGTGCTTCTGGATAAAA
>DATFVA010000449.1:0-4018 GCA_035260565.1 Ignavibacteriaceae bacterium
GCATATTTTGATCTTGATTCACTGGCTCTGAATATGCGCGCCATAAATTCCACGATAAGGCCGCTTGATTCTTATGGATTCCACCCTAATGTAGTGCGGACACTAAGTCATACCTATATTAAAAACGGTCTTACCCTGATAACAGGGATTACAGGTTCCGGTAAATCTACCACATTAGACGCCATAGTTGACGCTCACAATCAGATTGACCCGGCGCATGTTGTGATCATAGCTTCACCTGTTGAGTATGTGCATACATCAAAGGCTTGTATTATCCGCCATAGAGAGATAGGAAGGGATGTACTTTCTTTTAAGGATGGAGTAATTCAATCTTTACGACAGGATCCGGATATAATAATAATCGGCGAGATGAGGGATCCTGAAACAATAATGTCGGCTCTTGAAGTCACCGACACAGGACATAAAGTATTTTCAACCCTTCATACCTCTTCGGCTTCAGAAACGATCGACAGAATAGTTGCGGAGGTCAATCCGACAGAACAGGACCGTGTACGTCATAGATTAGCGGACGTACTGGTTTGCATTGTGTCGCAAAAACTTGTACCGAGCCTTGATGGCAAACGAGCTTTGGCAAAAGAGGTACTAATAGTAACTCCAAGTGTTAAAGCGGCAATAAAGAATAATAATGTCAGTGAAATTTATATGATGATCAACCAGGGCGGACCCCAGGGCATGATCACGCTTGAACAGGACTTAAAGAGGCTGTATATGTCGAAGAAAATTTCCCTGGAGACAGCCATAGCATACGCAAATAATAAAACAAGAATACATCAAATATTATCGGCAGCATAATGAAACCATTAATTTGTATCTACTGTGAAGGAACAGAATTAAAAGCAGCCGTACTCTCAGCAGAGAACGGAAAGCTTAGAGTGCTAAAAACGGCATCTACCGATGTTGTATCACAGCCTGCTTTAGCATCAGATGACAGCCTGGGAAATCTCCAGCTCGACACCGAAGATCTTCAGATAGACGGGTTGAGAAAAAGCACAGGACCTGTTAATGCATCCCATTCCGAATCAACATCGCTCAGTTTAATGAATGATGCTCTTTCGGGAATTAATCTTAATAATGCACAATTCATCCCCGCATTAACGGAACCGGCTATTTTCTATCACGTGTTTGAAGGTTCAAAATATCCAAAATCGGCTAAGGTAACCCAGGAAATCATTAATGATATCCAGGAAGCTAAAAATGTAACTATTGATAGCGAAAACCTTGGATACATTGAGCTGGCAGACAAATCACTTTTGTCTGTATTTCTCGGCGGGGAGGTCAGCTGTATCAAATTCATTAACTCCCTGGCCCGTTACAATAACAAAAGGTATTACAAGATACCCTCTGTAAAAAGTGCAGAAATTTCCCTGGCATATTATGTGTCAAAAAGGAAAAAGTTTTTCCCTGATGATAATTCGCTAATTGTCTATATCGGGAAAGAATACAGCAAACTGATTTTCCTGCATGGCAGAAAGTTAAAGCACATAGGGACAACGCTCGATATAGGAACATCCAATCTTCACACTTATGATGTATACTTCTCAAAGATACTTCTGGAAATGGAGAATGGCGGAATCTCTTCACTTGATAATATAATTGTCTGCGGCGAAGACGATTCTGAAAACCTGATCTTATCTTTTTATGGAACATTTCCGGAAGCAAATGTATCCCGCCTCGAATTTGATGATCTGGATCTTTCTTCTCTTGATGAAGAAACCAAATCAAGGTTCTCGGCATTCAGTGTTCCGATAGCCGTGGGAACAGAATTCCTGGATGAAGAAGAAGAGGGCACAAAAGGAATAAACCTTTTGCCCAGATATGTAAAGGAAGATCAAAAAATTATCCAGTTTGCATGGCATGGTTATTTAATGCTTCCTCTTTTGTTTATTGCAGCACTATTTATGACTCAATCAATTCTTAAGAATCATCTCGAAATTGGCGAATTAGATCAGCAGATAACAGAAGAAACAATCGCAATGAGGCAGAACCAGGAGATCCTGAATGATATCTCTCAATTAAAAACGAAAATTGAAGGTTTCGACCAGACTCAGGCTATACTTGATTCAGCATCGCTGGGAACCGGAGCCTGGACAGAGGTTCTTCAAAATATATCCGACTTTTTTGCAGCCAGGCACAATCTATGGCTTACACAGCTATCTGTTGACGGCAATAAAGATGTTGTCTTAATCGGTTATGCAATCAATAAAGACGTTGTAACCCGTTTTGCATATTCACTTGAAAATGCAACCTTGAAGAGTATGCAGTTTGAAGCATTACGTGACGAAAATGCTTATAAATTTACCATAAGTTTTAGTTTATTAAATAACAATAAGAAGAGCGTAGCAAAATGAACAGAAAATTAAAAAGCACCCTTGGATTAGTCGCTCTGCTTATTTTTATACTGGTTGTGGGCGGCGTATACATCCTTGTTTTTCAGAGAGGAGATCTCAAAGACAGAAGAACCAAAGTAGAGGAAATGAAAGCACACTCCTATAATACTGCCGATCTGAAGTCTCAGTACCAGGATATGCAGGCAAGGGCGTCTGTGCTTGATTCCGTGCTGGCGGCAAGGAAGTTTAATATTCCTAAAGATTTATCATCCATAAAATTCTATGATTTTGTGAATGACCTGAGCGATAGTTATTCTCCTCAAACCACAATAGATATAGAATATGCAGATCAGAAACCCGACAAAAACTTCTTCGTTCACGAATATAAATTAAGCGGAGGCGGAGCATATAATGATGTCTGGCGTCTCATCTATGCTATTGAACAGAGCAAAGAGCTGAAGAAAATAAAATCGGTTTCACTCAGCAATCTCATCAAAACGGATGAAGAAGGAATGCCGCATTTCATGGTTAATTTCAACCTCGGCGTCGATGCGTATTATTCGAATGACAGCCGTTTTGCCACTTCAGCAATGGTCGAAAATAATCTTACGGCAAGACCTTTATATGATGCCTTCTATCCCTTGATAAGAAACGAAATTCCTCCTAACCTTGACAACCTTCTTGATGTTCAGGGAGCTAAATTATTAGCTCTTGTACCGGAAGGTGCTTTTATAGGCGACAGCAAAGGAAACACGTACTTATTATGGGAAGGCGAACAGGTTTACCTGGGCTATTTAACCAAAATAGACTACGAACGCAACAGCATAAGCTTCATCCTTAACAAAGGCGGTATCATAGAAAAGGTTGACCTCGGACTTGAAAAAGAGGACAATAAAAAAGACAAAAAAGGCAAATAAATAAAGAGAGATTGAAAAATGAAAACATTTACAATAACATTGTTAATAATGATAGGACTTGCATTCCAGTCTTATCCTCAGCAGTATCTTGAAAACGAATTCAAGGGATATACAAATCCTGATGAATTGGTTACTATGTCCGCTTCTCTTCCTTTTAACCAGGCCATCGATTTGCTAAGTAAGGTTAGCGAAAAATTCACCGGGAAGAATATTGTATCTACAGTAACTTCTGATGCGCCGATCGGTATTGAAATAACTAATATGCCTTACGATAAAGCATTGGTCATTATAGTTCAATACGCCGGTTTAATGTATGAAGAAAAAGAAAATGTTATCGTGGTAAAAAAGAAAGGCGAAGCTGATGAGAACCGGACGCCTGATAATTATGCAGCAGTCGACTCACGTGAAGTTAAAATTTCAGCAGTATTTTTCGAACAGGATGAAAATGCTACCAGGGAAAGAGGTATAGACTGGAAAGTATTGCTCGCCGGCAAAAATATAAATTGGGGATCCCAATTATATACAGGAGCAAACCCTCAAACAAACACAGGTTCCGGGACACAAACAGCACAGGGCAATAATTTTAATATAACCGGTGATGGTACTTTCCAGAGCGGAAATTTCTTTGGCGAAGTTACAGCAGCTTTCAAATTCCTTGAGTCTGAGAACCTCGGAGAAATTATTGCAAGTCCTAACGTAATAGTACGTGAAGGTCAGCAGGGCAGGATACAGGTAGGATCTGATTTTTCAGTA
>DATFVA010000450.1:0-2778 GCA_035260565.1 Ignavibacteriaceae bacterium
TTGGTCTTGCATCTATTTCATTAGTCAAACCGGAGACTTCAAGCACAATCTTCGCATAAAAAGTATTTTCTCTCAGTTCATCAATAATAATTTCAATGATAGAGGCCCCGAGATTATCAATCATATGTTTCAGAAGATCATGAGTTAAAGGGCGCGGGGGTTTTATCCCTTCTATTTCAAGAGCAATTGCCTGAGCCTCAAAAGCGCCGATAATGATAGGCAGTCTCCTGTTTGCACCAACTTCACGAAGCAGTATAGCATAAGCACCGCCTGTTGACGGACTCGACGACAATCCTAATATTTCACATTGTACCTTTTGCACTTTTTCTCCTAATACCTATGATTTTATTTTTTTGATCTCCTCGGTTAATGCAGGCAGAACCTCAAATATATCTCCTGCTATACCATAATCGGCAACGTTGAATATCGGCGCATCTTTGTCTTTATTTATAGCCACAATATATTTTGAAGAACTCATTCCTGCAAGATGCTGAATTGCCCCGGAGATTCCGCAAGCTACGTAAAGGGAAGGAGAAACAGTTTTACCTGTTTGTCCGACCTGTTCACGATGGTCTCTCCAGCCGGCATCAACTACCGCTCTTGATGCTCCGACGGCAGCACCCAGAACATCTGCCAGCTCTTCAACCAGGTGGAAGTTCTCCGGTGCTTTTAGTCCTCTTCCGCCTGATACAATAATATCAGCTTCGGCAACATCAAGTTTACCCTCCGATTTCTTAATGTCTGTGACCCGTGTCCTTAAATCGGGATCATCAATATTTATTGTCACAATATTTGGAGATGCATTCTCATCTATAACCTCTGCTTTGAATACATTCGGTCTTAATACAAGGATCTTAACCTCACTGTTAAGTTTAACCTCTATCAATGCTTTGCCTGCATATACAGGTCTTGTAGCAATTACTTCTCCCGAGGATGCATCCAGGCTTGTACAATCCATAAGGCATCCCGCAATAAGTCTGCCGCTGATATGAGGGGCCAGGTCTTTGCCGAGTGAGGTCCCGGCGATTACTATATATGCTGCGCCTGTTTCGCGGGCATAGTTGCATATTATTTTTGTATATGCCGAGGTAGAATAGTTGCTGAGCTGATCATTCTTAAAGTGGGTGATCTTTGTTATTCCGTATTTTCCGGCTTCAGAAATATTTTCAATATCAGCACCGATTACAACAGCCTCACCCTCAAGGTTAAGTTCTCCGGCAAGTTTTACTGCTGTGCTTACAGCTTCGAATGCAGATCTCTTTAATTTATTATCTCTCTGTTCCAGAATTGCTAAGATTTTATTTGCCATTTTATTAAACTCCTATATAACTTTTGCTTCTTCCCTTAATAACCTGACTAATTCAGGTACTGCTGATTTATCTGTTCCGAGTATCCTGCCCGGCTGTTTCTCCGGGGGTTTCTTCATACTAATGACCTCGGCAAACTGCTCTGCCGATGCTGCGGGTTTTTCCTCAATTATCTTTTTCTTCGAGGCCATTATACCTTTAAGAGAAGCGTATCTCGGCTCATTCAAACCTTTCTGAGCACCAATAATAACGGGCAATTCAGTTTCAACAACTTCCTTGCCGCCTTCGACCTCTCTTTCAGCGGTAACCTTGTTCCCATCGATATTAAGGGATACTACAACTGTTACACAGGAAAATTCAAGTAATTCTGCGGTGAGTTGAGGAACAGCTGAATTGTCATAATCCACTGACTGTTTACCGCAGAAAACCAGTTCGAAACCCTGAGATTTAATTTCTGCTGCAAGCGCTTTTGAAATACTAAAAGAATCGCGCCGGTTTTCATCTTTTAAAAGTATACCCTTATCAACGCCCATTGCAAGTGCCTTTCTGATGGTTTCTTTATTTGCGTCAGAACCGACACTGATAGCAGTTACTTCAGAATCTCCTCCAAACTTTTCTTTCATTTTCAAAGCTTCTTCAATTGCAAATTCATCGTATGGATTAACTATGTAGGTAACACCTGAAGGATCTATTGTCTTTTGATCTGCACCCACTTTAACTTTTGTAGCAGTGTCTGGCACATGACTCACGCATACTGCTATTTTCATTTAACCTCCATTATTAAAGTTATTTTAGATTAAAAAATATAAACATACCCTCTTATAAAATCAAACTACGAAGTAATCAGTATCAACTGTCGGCACTCTCCAAAATGCAACCGCAGTATAGTAATAATTTAAGTTTTGGAAAATATTTAAAATAATTTCGTCTCAATCTTCCTGAGTTCCATTCCTGCCTGGAAACAAAATAAGGCTCCCTGCAGTGAGCTGATCTGTAGTTATTATAACGGGTTTAAGGTCATATTAGTGTTGTAATTAGAACGAATGTGAGACGTATCTGGAACGTATGTGAGACGTATGTGAGACGTATGTGAAAAGTTGATGGACCGTATATGCAGCGGTTTAGAATGCATTAGAATCCCGTTTTTTAGAAGGTCAGTCAAATAGGTGTGCATAAATATTCTTTGTTAAAAATTTCATTTAATTTTGATTATTTATTTGATAATTTTGTGTTATGGAACTTCAGCCGGATAAACAGACAAGAATAGATATTCTCGAGGAAGAGGAAGTAAGTGTCGGCATCTCCAGTAAGGTAGTCCTTTATAACGACGACTGGCACACTTTCGACGATGTAATTTATCAACTGATAAAAGCGGTAGGCTGCAGTTATGAGAAAGCAAGGGGCTATGCGTTTGAAGTACATGTAAAAGGGAAATGTGTTGTATATACCGGTGATATGAAAGAATGTCTTA
>DATFVA010000451.1:0-3428 GCA_035260565.1 Ignavibacteriaceae bacterium
GTTTGCTGCAGGGCGATACCAAAGGGGATCATTGCCGCAACAGTGACAACCGTTCTCCAGTCTACAGTATTATATGCATCTTCGGGTTTGATACATCCCAGGATAATTGCAAGCAATGCTGCCAGCGGGATAGAAACTGGCGGGGAAAGTATATTGGTAATCGAAGTTATAATGATTCCAAATAGAAGGATTACAGTAATAATAGCTTTTCTTTTGCCGATCGCCGGAAAAGATTCTTCTTCAAGCAGCATCAGGTTCTTGTTCTTTCCCAGCCTCTCGATATCGGAAACGTGACCGAGGAGCAGGAGTGAATCCCCATACTGCAGTTTAACATCAGAGGGTTTTTTCCTGATAGTTTTTCCATGGCGGTAAATACCTATAGTAGTAAATCCATAATACATGCTGAAATCAACCTGGTTAAGGGTCCTGCCGGCATATCTTGAACCGGGAGAGAGCAAGGCGTCTACAGTAACCAGGTCGACACTCTGCAGTGTTTCAGGATCAATTTTTACTTCCTCTTTCAACTGAAAGTCTGATGACTTGAGTAATTGACCGATAGCGTCAACATCACCTTTTATTATCAGCATGTCATTTGGTTTAAGCTTCACCCAGTCAGGCATTCTTTCATTGTCCCTGAGAATTTCAATAACAGACAAATTGCTTCTATCCGACCACTCAAATTCTTTAATTGATTTACCCGAGACAGCAGAATCTTTCGTAATAATAACTTCTGTTAAATACTCCCTCTGTCCCTTTTGATCGCCCCCGGATAGCTTTTTCTTTTCCGGAAGAAATCTTTTTCCCGCAAGCATAAAGTAAAGGCCTGCCATTATAAATACCAATGCAGCAACAGGTGTAAAATCAAAAAAACCGAGTCCTTCACCCGTACTTTGCCTGAAAAAATCACTTATAATGATATTGCTTCTCGTTCCTATTAATGTCCACTGACCTCCAAGCAATGAACCGTATGCAAGAAACAATAAATAGCGGGAAGGGACTAATTTTTTTTCCTTGCAAATAGATAGTATCATAGGGAGATATATCAGGATGACAGTAGTATCATTTATAAACATAGAAGAAAGAGCTGAGACAAATAGGATAGTGAGCTGAAAACGCCACTCTTTACCGGCATTAGCGCGAAAGAATTTCAGTCCAAGTACTTCAGCCGCTCCTGTTTTTACTATTGCCCCTCCGAATATGAACATAGCTGCCACCATAATAACTGCCGGACTGCCGAATCCTGAAAAACCATCATTATAGCTGATTATCCCTTTCCATTCTCCTCCAGGGTGCGGCCAGGGCAATATCAATGCCATCATTACAATTACTGCCGTTATATCAGTCCTGACCCATTGCTTCCAGAATAGCAAGAGTGCGGTAAGCAGTATAATTACCAATAAAAAATGTTCAGTCAATCGGGTACCTGGTATTATTCGCTAAATCGGGCTCGATTCTGTTTCTTATTGAATTTTGTGAGCAATTTAGTGTTTAATTCAAATCTCAGTGTGATCTTAGAACTGATTCACCAAAGATCTAAAAATATATTTCTAACGCCGGTCGAAATATTTTTCTAAAATAAGGATGTATATTTGGTGTTAAATTAAAAATTATTATTATACCCTGAATCATTTAACTTTTAACAACCGGTAAACCTATGCTCGGAATATTATTATCTAAAAGAGGAAAGAGAAAGCTATTATTTCTTTTGTTGTCATTGTCTGTTATACTTATAGGAACAGGCGCAGCTTTATTGTTTTAGCGGTAGATCTTGTTCATACTTCCAGGGACAAATTGTGCAATTACAAATAGGATATGAAGAGATAACCCGGTTCGGGGTGAAGGAATTAAAGAATTCGGAAGGCGAATTAAAGGCACATTTTTCGAAGGAACTTGACTCCTGCAGTCTTTTCCTGATGCCCATTCAGCATTCCGATCCCGAATCGATTCGATTCCGCGAGACCCTCATTAAAGAACTATCATCATCGCTGATATTCAAAACAGCAGCGATTGATTTCCCGGCAGCAATATATCCAGGCGCTCATTATTCAGCCCGCTGTTTTCTGCAGTACCTGATATTTGAAAATATTGAACCTGGTATTGTTAAGCAGACCCTGTTGAATAAACTGCAGGAAATTACGGGAAAGAATCACCGAAGTATAAGGGACAATAGGTTAGGATTATTTATTCCCCGCACCGGCAGGATTATATGCTTCTCATTTGCACATAGTGGAAGTATGTACTACCGGTACAGGCTTGCGGAGTTTAAACTTAAAGCTGTCCCCGAAGGGTTAAGCAAATATCTTTTATCACTCCTGTGTTACTGCCCCGGAGAATATTTCTTAAACGGCTCTAGAGCTTCCGGTTTTATTCTGAAAATTAACACTTTTATGGAACACTCAATCTCTCATACCGTAAGTTCACTAGCTGTAGATGCATTGAAGGCAGGAAAATTCAGGAGCGGTCACGAAAACGTTGAGAAACATTTCCTTGAAAGCGATCCTGAAACAATAGCATGCGAAGTTCCCGTGTGGTACGAGCAGCCTCAGAATAGTAAACTGCGTATTGATGGAGTACTTACAGGTCATATAGATATCCTCAGGTATGAAAAGAATGATATGATCGGGATCTGGGATTACAAACCCCGTGCAAAGTATGAGAAGAAAGCCCATATGCAGGTTTACCTATATGCCCTGATGCTCTCTCAGCGCACCGGCATTCCATTAAATAAATTTCTGTGCGGTTATTTTGACTCAAAAGATGCCTACTGCTTTAAGGCAGAAAATGCAGCTGAAAATATGTCATCTCCGGTATAATCTCCTATCGATGCCTTAAATTGAAATGAAACCAGGCTCATAACCTTTCATCTATTAGATGATGTAAAAAATTATTTCGCTATTTTTGTCAGGCGAATGGTGAATCGTATAATTGATAAATGGAGATAATATGCAATTCATAGTTATCGGTTATGACGGCACTGATGAGCAGGCTGTTGATAGAAGAATGGCTGTAAGAGAAGAACATTTAAGGACAGCGAAAGAGATGTACGGAAACGGTAAATTGTTATATGCAGCAGGGATTCTGGATGATGATGGAGTTATGACGGGTTCGATGATTGTATGTGATTTCCCTTCAAGGGAGGCGATGGAAAACGAGTGGTTAAAAACTGAGCCTTATATTCTTGGTGATGTCTGGAAAAAAATAGAAATAAAGAGATGTCAGACCGCCCCGTTTATAATTAATCAAGGTTAATGGGAAACATAAAATGAAAATCCTTTTCTTAATAAATGAAGCCATCTTTTTTTTGCCGCTTTTGTTTCCCCCGTTTTTATTTTACTCAAAAATGTGCTAACTTATTTGCTATAATAAATGGTTTCAGGGGTATTTCATTCTTAATAAATCTAATTCTTTCGGCCATCTTTCGGCCATCT
>DATFVA010000452.1:0-10035 GCA_035260565.1 Ignavibacteriaceae bacterium
ATGTAGTATTAATCGGTTTCGATTGAGCAAACATAAATTCAGTAAAATCCTCCTCAGTAAAATTCCTCTTTCTGAAAAAGATAACCTCATTGAGATATTGATCCAATGATAATTTGCCTTTCTCGAATTTTTTGAATACCAGCCTGTGTCTTTTTTCCATTTCTTCATAATCAAATGAAAATTTCTTTGTTGCTTTTTCCCTTGATATATGATCCCAGCCATTAGTTAAACAGACTCCTCCTACATCAAAGAAGATAACCGGGGTCTTCTTCACTTTATACTTTCATTGATCTTTTTCAGCGCCTGTTCGATATTGTTGCCGAGGTGTACACGTATTACCCGTCGGTTTTTATCACTAAGTGAACGAAAATCACCAAGTGCCTGGGCTTTCTGCAGTGTAGCAAATCCATATTCCTTGCCGGGAATTGCTAAATCATTTTCGGCTTCATATGTGAACATAATATATACACCCCTGTTTGGTCCTCCTTTATGGAGCTGACCTGTGGAATGCATATAACGGGGACCATAGCCGAGAGTAGTTGCTACATTAAGATTATCACGAAGCTTCATCCTTATCTGATGAAGAAGTTTCTGCCTCTGCGGTGTCTGAAGGAAATAAGCTAACATTGACAGGTAATCGGGTGACTTTGCAAGTTTAGTGAATGAATTTAGGAATGCAGCTAAACTTTTTCCTTTCGGGGCCCAGTCAGCTTCATTATTAAAGTAAATGGAAATACCGCTCTGCGTAATTACGGGTTCGTCATCCGGGAAGCTCCCCTTTTCTTTCCATTCATTAAGAAGGTCTTTGCTGTTTTTTTTACTTTCAGCAACATTGGGTTCGTTAAAAGGATTAACATCAATTATTCTTCCTGCCGCTGCAGTAGCAAGCTCCCACCTGAAAAATTCTGCTCCAAGTGCCAGTTTGTTCTTAAGATCTATTTTAATTACCGGATAACCTGCTTTATGTAAAGCATTTAGTTTTCTGTCATCTTTCTGCTTTTCATCGTCCCCTGCATGCATATAGATAAAGATCCTGTCATTGCTGTACACTTCAGATTTGCCCGTATCTTCACCTTCAACCGGAAGGATCCCTTTTCCTTCTTTCCCTGTGCTCTCGGCAATCAGCTGTTCAACCCAGTAGCCGAAAGCTTTTATTGATTCTGAAAGAATAAAAGTCGCTTTGTCCCTCCCCAGCCGGGCATTTATTCCGATAGCTGTACCGAGTGAGACGGCCGGATTCGATTCGGAAGGGATAAATGCTCCGCAGCTGATTTCCATCTGGTGGGCATTGTGCAGTATTTCTTTTATGTTAATACCTATTAATGCCATCGGGACAAGTCCGAAATATGAAAGTGCAGAATATCTTCCGCCGTAATCTTCAGGATTTGTAAATACCTTCCTGAAGTTCCTTTCACGGGCTTCATCCTGCAGAGGGGTGCCGGCATCTGTTATAGCCGTAAATTGGGCGCCCGGATTGTCATTGCCGTTTTCCTTGAGCAGATTGAAGAAATAATGACCAAAGCTAAGCGTTTCTGTTGTTGTTCCTGATTTACTGGCAACTATGAAAAGTGTTTTATTTAACTCTATCTGCGTTTCTACATTTTTTACTGCAGCAGGATCGGTATTATCAAGCATAATCAATTGAGGATAACCTTGTCTGGAACCAAATGTTTCCCGGACTACTTCGGGACAAAGACTGCTTCCGCCCATACCAAGAAGTACAACATATCTGAACTTTTCATTCTTAATCTCTTTTGCAAAATTTATTATATCTTCGGCACGGCTGATAAAATCGTTTATATCCAGCCATCCAAGACGGTTTCTGATTGCCTTCGTTTCTTCCTCCCCTGATTTCCAAACATATGGATCTTTTGTGAAAATCCTTCTTGCAATCTGCTTTTCATCTAATGAACTGAAAGCTGATTTTATTTCGGATTCGTTTTCTCCAAATTCAATATCCTGTTTCCCCGTCCTCTCCGCCAGAAAATCCAGTCTTTTCGCTGCAAGAGTCTTCATCAGATTATCATAAGGTTTTATAAACTTTTCTATTCCGTCATTAACTAGTTGACTGGTTACAAAATCAATGTCGATCCCTACTTTATTCAGGTCCCCGAATGTTCTCCTTGCCTCGTCTATTCCCTGCTCTATAGAATTTTCATAAATTTTCCCATGGTCGGCAAAAGCGGCTATGGTCTCATCCGGCAATGTATTAACTGTGTTGGGACCTATCAGAGCTTCAACATAACGGACATCATAATAGAGCGGATCTTTTGTGCTTGTGCTTGCCCATAAAGGTTTTTGTACCCTTGCTCCGTTATCAGCTAATCTCTGCCAGCGTTCGCCGGAGAATATATTCTTGAAACTTTGGTAAGCAATCTTTGCACTTGCAATTCCTGCTTTGCCTAAAAGGTTTTCGGGTCTTGGTTCCCCGGTTGTTTTTTCGGGAATGATATAATGACCTAATAACTGGTCGGTAAGCACATCAATGCGGCTCAGGAAGAAGCTCGCTACTGAAGAGATGTTTTTAATATCCTTTCCTTCATCGAGTCTTCTTTCCAGTGCCTTTATGTAGGCCCATGCTACTGCCTCATAGCTCTGTATAGAGAATAACAGCGTTATATTTATATTTATTCCCTCATACAGGCATTGCTCAATTGCAGGAAATCCCTCAGTAGTACCGGGAATCTTTATATAGCAATTAGGTTTGTTAACTTTTGAAGATAATCTTCTTGCTTCTTCAATAGATCCCTGAGTATCGCGTGCCAGGTAGGGAGAAACCTCAAGACTGACAAAGCCATCGGTTCCATCGGCTTCATCAAATACAGGTCTGAGAATATCACACGCGTCCTGTACATCTTTAACAGTTAATGCCTCGTATATTTCCTGTGCTCCTTTTTTCTCTTTAACCAGCTTTTTTATCTGATCATCGTAATCAGTTCCCTTAGAAATTGCCTTGTTAAAAATACTGGGGTTAGAAGTAATGCCCCTCAAACCCTCTTCCTTAACTCTCTTTTTAATTTCTCCCTTTTTTATCTTGCCTCTTGTAAGGTTATCCAGCCAGTAACTCTGGCCGTAATTAATAAGCTCATTTAAAACACTCATTAAAATTTTCTCCTTTCAGAAAATTAAATGCCCGAGCTGCAGGTTCAGTTTGAAAAATTATTTGTCAATCTCATCCGTAAATTTAATCAGTATCCGTTTTGAAAAACAAGGCTGACTATTTATTTAACAATGCTTTAGATCTCTTAACTACATTATCAACAGTAAAGCCGTAATGTTCAAAAATATCTTTATAAGGTGCACTTGCCCCGAATTTATCTACTCCTATAATGTCTCCTTCGCTGCCAGTCCATTCACACCAGCCGAATGATGCGCCTGTCTCCACCGCAAGTCTTTTAGTAATATCGGGAGGCAGTACGGTATCCCTGTAATTTTTCTGCTGCTCTTTAAATAGTTCCCAGCTGGCCATACTTACCACTCGGGCGTCAATATTTTCCTCTTCCAGTTTTTCCTTTGAGTCTAACAGGAGTGATACCTCACTTCCCGAACCCAGAAGGATGATATCAGGCTTATCCCCCTTTTCCTTTGAAATTATATATGCTCCTTTCATTACACCTTCAGGATTTCCGACTTTTCTTCCGTCAAAAACAGGAAGTTTCTGCCTGGTTAATACAAGCATTGTCGGTCCTGATTGCCTCGTTAGCGCCGCACGCCATGCATAAGCAGTTTCATTTGCATCCGCAGGACGGATTACACACATATGGGGCATTGCCCTGAAAGATGCAAGCTGTTCTACAGACTGATGTGTCGGTCCGTCTTCTCCAAGTCCGATAGAATCATGCGTCATCACATATATTATCGGGAGCTCCATTAAAGCTGCAAGCCTTATGGCAGGACGGGCATAATCAGTAAAAATAAAAAATGTTGATACAAAGGGTCTGATGCCGCCGTGCAGGTACATTCCCGAACTGGCGCCGCACATAACATGTTCACGCACTCCCCAGGCGATATTCCTGTTGTCGTAATTACCACTTTCCATATAGTCTGAGTTTTCAATAAGGGTATCAGTGGAAGGAGCCAGGTCTGCACTTCCGCCTACCAGCCAGGGAATATGAGAAGCAAAACTGTTTATTATTTTACCTGAAGCTTTTCGTGTTGCAAGGGGACCGTCTCCCGGTTTGAAATGAGGAATATCTTTATCCCATCCGTCAGGCAATTTGCGTTCAATATCCCTGTCGAACTCGTCTGCAAGATCCGAATATTTTTTTCTATAATCCTCCATTTTTACATCCCAGGTGTTCTCTTCGGTTTCGCCCTTCTGCACGGCATCCCTCATATGATCGACAACTTCCTCAGGAACATAAAACGTATCCATCGTCGGCCAGTCATAAAATTCCTTTGCGGCTTTTACTTCATCCTCACCAAGGGGAGAACCATGAGCTTCAGGTGTATCCTGTTTGTCGGGGGCGCCATATCCAATATGAGAACGGATAATAATTAAGGAAGGTTTTCCCGTTTCGTTTTTTGCATTTTCAAATGCATCGGTCAGTGCATCTATATCATTTGCCTTTTCACCTAAATCCTGTACATGCCAGTGATATCCTTTAAATCTCTGAGCAGTATCATCAGAGTATGCTATCTTGGTATCTCCTTCTATGGTGATATGGTTGTTGTCGTAAACCCATATAAGCTTACTAAGTTTCTGCTGTCCTGCAAAAGACGCAGCTTCATTAGAAGCTCCTTCCATTAGATCGCCGTCACTGCAGAAAGCATAAGTGTAATGATTTATAATATCATGACCTTCGCGGTTGTACTTCGAAGCGAGGTGAGCTTCAGCCAGGGCCATCCCAACTGAATTAATAATTCCCTGACCAAGGGGACCTGTGGTCGTCTCAACCCCGGGAGTACGTCCATATTCAGGATGCCCTGGTGTTATACTGCCCCATTGTCTGAAATTCTTAATGTCATCAAGAGAAATATCATAGCCGGTAAGAAATAATATTGAATATAAAAGCATCGATGCATGTCCGTTAGATAAAATAAAACGGTCGCGGTCGAACCATTCAGGGTTTTTAGGATTAAATTTTAAAAACCTTTTCCATAATACGTAAGCAAGAGGGGCCAGGGCCATAGGTGTTCCCGGGTGTCCCGAATTAGCCTTCTGAACTGCATCCATCGACAGGGTACGTATAGTATTAATTGTCATCTCTTCGATAGAAATCTTTTCGGTTGTCTTTGCTGGACTCTTCATCGTAAACCTCTTCTGTTTAAACTTATTGCTGAATCTTTAAATAATTAATTATTAAAATTAACCTCCATTAAGTCAAACGGTTGTTACTTTAATCAATACCGCTAAACTTTATTCTCTCTTCCACGATTAATTAATAAAGATATTATTTCTTTATAAACTCGTTTAAGATGCACTTATACCCCCTGCTTGCTTTAATCATTGATTAACTTTTTCATTTTCTTTAAGCTGATTCCTGGTACTTCCGTTGCCTTCTACCTTATCAAGGATCCAGTCGATTTGTTTTTTATCAAGGGTCTCATTCTCAAGCAATGCTTCTGCAAGAGCATCCAGCTTTGTGCGGTTATCATAAATAAGGCTTTCCGCTTTCTGTTCCATCTCCAGAAGTATTTTCTGTATCTCCTCATCTATTATCTGCTGGGTATGCTCACTGAAATCTTTCTGCTGGGCCAGTTCTCTTCCGAGGAACGGATGCTCCTCCCCCTGTTTAAACATTACAGGTCCCAATTTATCGCTCATACCCCAGTTGCAGACCATCTTTCTCGCAATCCTGGTAACCTGCCGGAAGTCTTCCGCCGCCCCGTTTGTTACGTCATCGAATACAATTCTTTCAGCCGCTCTTCCCCCCAGAGCTACTGTAATTCTATCGAGCAGGTATTGTTTTTTCAGATTATACCTCTCTGTTTCAGGGATTTGCTCGGTAATTCCAAGTGAAAGTCCGCGTGGGATTATGCTAACTTTCTGCAGCGGATCGGTGTTGGGAAGAAGATTTGCAACAAGGGCATGCCCGGCCTCGTGGTAGGCTACTACTTTCTTCTCCTCATCATTTATCATCTCTTCACGTTCTGCACCGAGCAGGATCTTATCCCTTGCTTCTTCGAAATCCTGCATATTCACCGAAGTTTTTTTCTTCCTTCCTGCCAGCAGTGCTGCTTCGTTGACAAGGTTTTTTAGATCTGCCCCGGAGAAACTTACTGTTCTTGCCGCAATGTTTTCAAGGTTCACCTCTCCATCCAGGGGAACATGACGGGTGTGTATTTCAAGTATTTTTTTTCGTGCACCTTTCTGAGGGAACTCGAGTGTGATTCTTCTGTCAAACCTTCCTGGTCTTGTCAATGCAGGGTCAAGCACATCCGGCCGGTTGGTTGCAGCCATTACAACAACTGATTCATTTCGTTCAAATCCATCCATCTCCGAAAGGATCTGATTAAGAGTCTGTTCCCTTTCATCATGTCCGCCGCCGAGACCTGTGCCTCGTGCCCTTCCTACAGAATCGATTTCATCTATAAAAATAACAGCAGGAGATTCTTTCTTTGCATTTTCAAACAAGTCTCTTACCCTGGAGGCTCCTACACCGACAAACATTTCGATAAATTCAGATCCGCTAATACTGTAAAACGTCACGTCTGCTTCACCTGCAGTGGCTCTTGCCAGGAGGGTTTTACCAGTTCCTGGAGGTCCCATAAGTAAAATACCTTTTGGGATGTCAGCTCCGAGCTTTGTAAACTTACCCGGTTCTTTCAGGTAATCAATTATCTCTCTTAAATCCTGTTTTGCGCTTTCAAGTCCTGCTACATCATTAAAAGTCACTCCAGCTTTTTGTCTCCTGAATCGTTTGGCTCTCGACTTGCCTATCCCGAAAAGTCCGCTCCCGCCGCCTCCGGTCATACCCCCCATCTGCCCTTGCATTTTCCTCCGGATGTAAAAAAAGTATCCGAATATCAGTATCCATGGCAGGACCATTATAAGCATATACGTTAACCAGGAATTGTCCTGAGATTTGGCATTTATGGTCACATTATTATTATCCAGTATATTCATCAATTCATTGTCATAAACCGCAGGCTTTGTAGTTGAAAAGTAACTGTACTCAGTGGTGTCCTTTTTAGCATGGGAGGGAGGAAGGAACTTTGTTCTGAATTTTCCGCTGATTTCGTTTCCCTTCATAGTAATATAATCAACATTCCCTTTTTTAACCTGATTCTTAAATGCTGAATATGAAATTGTGGCGGAAGGATTTTCTCCAAATACATTGAAAAAATAGGAAATCACTATCCAGAACAGGAAGAATATTATGAGGTACTTCCACCATCCTGTTGTTTGAGGAACCCTGTACTCCGGTTTCATTTTCTTTCTGTCGTCATTTTTCTTTTCGTCGCCCATTCTAATTTCCTTTTTAATTTCAACTATAATTAAAGAAATAATGATTCCTAAAAGCAATTAAACAAGGTGCCCGCTGATAGTTGTATCACAGGCAGAACCCTCTTTCAATCCTCTCTTAAAAATGCGGCATCATATTCTGGAATGGAGGGGTTGATGCTGATCCCCGAACCAATCTCAAATCCTGCTCTTGTTGTAAACCTTGGACGAATCTGCAGATACCAGTGCAGATGAGGTTCCCCTGCTTCATATCGTGCTGAAGTATTAATGATGTAATTATAGTCGGGATCGTTCAGTTTAGTATAATATTTTGAAAGTATACCCTGCAGTATTACAACAAGATCTGCTTTTTCATAGTCGGTTATTTTTCCGAAATCAGCTTTGTGCTGACGGGGAATTATCCAGGTTTCATAAGGCGTATCGGCTGCGTAAGGTACGAAGGCGACCATAGTCTTTTCTTCCATCACAACTCTTATTCTCTTCTTAAGCTCGTATTTCAGCATTTCACAGAAAACACATCGTCCCCATTCATCGTGATATCTCTGGGCTTCTATCTCATGCCACCTTATATGATGAGGTACAAAGCCGGTTACAATTAATTGAGAATGCGGGTGAAGCAATGATGTTCCTGCATGTTCTCCGTGGTTCCTGAAAATGACGGGGATCATGTTCTTATTTGTCTGCATTACGTCCAGGTAACGCTTGTGATATGTTTCAATAACACGATGAATTTCATCGGATGTCATTTGAGAAATATCCTTGTTATGATAAGGACTCTCTATTATTACTTCATGCCTTCCGTAACTGTTCATCCTTAAATAAATATCTTCCTTCTTTCTTCGTGTATCGCCGTCAGGAATTAATGCAGGATATTTATTGGGGACAACCCTGGTCTGCCAGTTCCCGTTTTTATCCGGCATTTCAAGAATGATTTTTGTCAGCTTGTCTTCATTGCCTGAACAAAAAGGACAGTTCTTATCATACCTGGGCAGTACTTTTTTCTTTTGCTTGGCGGCGAAATCTTTCGGCCTGTCTCCTCTGTCGGGTGCAAAAATCACCCATTTTTTTGTCGCTTTGTTCTGCCTGATCTGGTTCTCACTCATTTTCTTGATTTATTTTTCCCAGTATTTCTTTTTCCCGTAATACTCATGAATTTTATTTTCGTAATCCCTTCCCACTGTTTCTGAAGGATCGTACTCCGGACTGTTTTTAATCTCTTCTTTCGTTAGCTTTAGATAAACATCGGATTCACTCCATACTATTTTTTCAATCCAGTCCAACGCTGTAATAACTTTCTTTCCCGGCAGAAGATTTTTGGTATCAACAATCAGGTAGCGGATGTTCCACGATTCGTCATCAGCCAGGAAATCTTCAACATGACCTATATGCCCGTCGTTCGCATGTATTCCGTAACTTATTACTGTCCGGGTACTCCTGAGATTGGGATCATCCTGTCCTTCTTTCCTTCGCATCTCAAGTATCTCTTCTTCGGTTTTAGTGATTGCTGCATTAGCAGGTGGGAAGGCTCCGATAGTTGGACCTCCTATCCCTGTCCAGTACATCGGCCATCCGTAATAGCCTATCAACTCTGTTTCCTTCTGCCTGGAAACGGGTCTTTCCCTATCTATATCGGGACTATCTTCAATCTGCTGTTTGTCCAGATTTACTTCAAATATCCTTTTATCCCAGTCCAGTGATTTAAATGATTCTGGTGAAACAAGCACAAGTTTTTCAGCAAGCCAGGAACCGGTATCTACAATTATATACCGTATTATCCAGGTGTGATCGTCAAAATAAAATTCGTGAAGTTTGCCTATCTCTCCGTCTATAGCTTTTATCCTGAATCCTTCCATCTCTTTTACGCTGCGCAGCATAGCTTCCTCCTGCCATTAATTTATCGCAACTTATTTCTTAATATGAACTTACGAATTGAATATGCAAGGAGTGTTTGGCTGTATCACAAAATAGCAAAAAGGAGGAATTCCCACTTTTTAAGGTGATTGAGAACTATCAGCTGACCTTTTTCTGGTGTTTGTCACAAAAGTATGCTGATCTTCCTCCGATTGTTTTTTTTCTGATTTTTCCGCTGCATCTGGGACAGTCTTCACCGGGTTTGCGGTTCGGAAGCAGGTATGTCCTCGGCATCTTCTGTATATCAGCATTAATATCTATTACCTTATTAAGGACCTTATCCATCATGTGGTAAATCTTTGCGATCTGGTCATTGTTAAGTTTTTCAGTTTTAGATGCAGGGTGGATGCCGGCATTAAACAGTATCTCGTCTGAATAAATATTCCCCAGGCCTGAAATAGTTTTTTGATCCATCAATGTTGATTTAATTGTTCCACGTTTTCCGTCTAGAATTTCCCTGAACTTTAAAAGATTAAATTTATCCGCAGCGGGGTCGGGCCCTAATTTTTTCTTCTCAATAAATTTCTGTTTGTCTTCAATCAGAAATATATTCCCGAATTTCCGGGGACAATCAAATGCAAGGTGATAACCATTCTTAAAGTAGATGAGCATTCGTGTGTGTTCGGGTTTGTCTTTGTCATCCTTGTAATAATGTAAAGATCCTGTCATTCCAAAGTGCAGCACCATTATTTTATCATTATTTGTATGGGCGAAGA
>DATFVA010000453.1:0-2706 GCA_035260565.1 Ignavibacteriaceae bacterium
AATTATTTAAAAACCGGCCCGGGAGGGTGCTGAAACTTATTCTTTATCAGAAATTTTTTGCTCTGATATTAGTTTACCATCCTCAGAATATTCTTTGTTAATTTCCAATTTTCCTTCATCGTATGTATCAATATACCATAAAGTTCCTGTATCGCGGTAGATCCTCGTATCACCTTCAAGTTTATTTTCTTCATAATGCTGTTCAGACCATAAAGTTCCATTCTCATAATATGATTTAGCCGCACCTTCCTTCATTCCATTTTCGTAGGTGGCTTCTGATTTTAGATTTCCGTTTTCATAATAATTTTTAATCAATCCGTTCAGCTGAGAATAATTATAATTCTTCTCCGACATTAATTTGCCGTCAGGATAATACTCATTTACGAATCCCTCGATATTTCCATCAACATAATTATATATACCTTTTAATGCGCCGTTCCCGTAAAACCAGCTCGTTTTCCCATTTTGTGCATCGTGGAGATATTCAGCTTCAACCTTCAACCCCCCTTCAGGATATAGCTCTTTTGCTTTACCTTCGCGCAATCCCTTATGATAAAAATAAATCGAATTAAGATTTCCGTTTTCATACCATGTCCTGATGGTATCTTCAAAAACCCCGTCTTTATATTTTCCTTTTTCTTTAAGGATCCCGGCAGGATAAAATGTCGAATAAATTCCGTCAAGCTTATTCATATTATAGTTCATTGCTTCTTTTAGAATACCTGATTCATAATAACTTCTGTATACTCCATCTTTTCTGCCTTTGTCGTAATTGATCACTTCTTTTAATATACCGGTCTCATAGAAATATTCTGATCCTCCGTTAAGAGTGCCATTCCGGTAAGATGTTGTCTCTTGAATAATCCCGCCAGGGTAATGCTTAGTAACAACACTATCCTGGGAATATATCACGCTGCTCGATGTTAAAATTAATGACAGCGCAAACAGATTAGCTGCCAATCGATGAAACAAGTTTTCCTCCTTCGTCATATACTTTACTTGTCTGAATCACCCCTTTTTTATAAAACTCTTCTTTTTTTAATGTCCCGTTCTCAAAATAATCCCTCACCCAGCTGTCCAATTGGCCGTCAGCGTAATTCTCTTCTCTTTTCAGTGCACCGTTTTCAAAGTAATAAAATTTAGGACCTTCTGCTTTTCCGTTTGTGTAAGTACATTTTGATTCGAGCGTTCCCTTTTCATAAAAAGATTTATAGTCTCCGTCCAATACATCTGCTTTGTAATGTTGTACATACTTGACGTTGCCGTTCTCATAGTAGGCAAGGTAAATTCCGTTTTTAAAATTGCTGCTGTAATTTACCTCCGATTCGATTAAACCGTTCGGGTAGTAATTCCTGGTGATTCCCGTACGGATTCCATGATGATAGTCAATTGAGGATTTCATGATTCCGCTCTCATAGTAGGAAAACGACCTGTCATTTAGGGTATCGTTCTCATAATGATATTCCTCTCTCAAAAATCCGCTTTCATAGAAGTATTTAGCAAAATCCTCTTTCTTCCCGTTTTTATAATATATTTCACTTTTAAGTGCTCCATTATCATAATACTGCCGGTCGGTATTTTCCTTTGCTTCAATTTTTCCGAGGTAATCATACCGAACCCGGTCTTTAATCTCCCCGTTTTCATATTTATCTATTACTCTTATTTCACCAGCCGCATCATATAACTTAACTTCACCGACAATTTTATCATCCTTAAAATATGCATCTACAGCTACCTTGCCGTTCTCATGGTAGACTTTTGTCGGACCCTGCATTACTCCATTGTTAAATGTCTTCTCAACTTCCACTGCTCCCGATTTATAAAAAGTCCTGGAGATTCCCTGCAGAAGTCCTATAGAATAATTCCATTCTCCCTGCAGTTCTCCCGTTTTATAGTACGTATAAGTTGTACCATCAAGTACTCCCTGATAATAATTCTGTTTTGCCCAGAGCTCTCCTGTTTCATAATACCAGAAAGAGGTATCTTCTTTCACTCCGCCCTTATAATTCCATTCAGTACTGACTATGCCGTCTTCGAAATACCAGGTTTGAAGCCCTTCTTCCCTGCCTTCAAAGAAATGCCATTTCTTCCATACTTTGCCGTTCGGATAGTATTCAAAATATTCACCATGAAGCTGACCATTCCAATAGGTTCCCATGGTCTTGAGGTCACCATTAGGATAGTAAGTTTTCTTAACATTTCCCGAGGAATCAACCTGTGCTGAGATAACTGAAGTTAGGGAAATAAAGAAAAGAATGTAGAAAAGAGAAATCCTGATAATTTTCTGCATCAAACGGGGCTAATCCTTTTTAACTGAATAACTTACTGCAAAGTTAAAATTATTCTTCCATAAGAAAAACGGATAAAGAAATACATAACAAACCCCGGCATAAAAATACCGGGGCGATTAAAAATAGCGTATCTGATTATTATTTAACCAATACAATCTTTCTGCTGTCTTTGAACAAATTATGATTCTGCATATCTGCAACTTCGAGGGTATACACATAAATCCCTGATGCAAAATCCTGTGCATTCCAGGTAACCTGGTAATTACCGGAAGACTGTACTGAATTTACCAGTGAACTCACCGTTTCCCCGAGGGAATTATAGACTATCAATGATACATTTGCTTCTACCGGGATGGAATATTTTATCGTGGTCGTAGGATTAAAAGGATTCGGAAAATTCTGAGCCAGGATAACC
>DATFVA010000454.1:0-35533 GCA_035260565.1 Ignavibacteriaceae bacterium
TTCCTGCCATTACATATAATTTTATTTGGAAGGTAAATGATTGGATTTATGTAATAATTACGGATAAGTTCTTGTTTATTTAAGCTTACAATGATATTTATTATCTTTACAGGTCAGTAAAAAATTCAGGATTTTATGAAATCAGGTGAAATAAGACAGCAGTTTTTAGATTTTTTCAAAGAAAATGACCATCGGATTGTTCCAAGTGCTCCGGTGGTGCCTTTTGATGATCCGACACTGCTATTTACCAATGCCGGGATGAACCAGTTTAAGGATGTGTTCCTGGGAAAAGGCAAACGGGATTACAGTCGTGCGGCAGACACTCAGAAATGTATCCGTGTAAGCGGAAAGCACAATGATCTTGAAGAGGTCGGCAACGATACTTACCATCATACCTTTTTTGAAATGCTCGGCAACTGGTCATTTGGTGATTATTATAAGACTGAAGCTATCAGCTGGGCCTGGCAGCTTCTCACTGATGTCTGGAAACTACCGAAGGAAAGGTTGTGGGCTACAGTTTACCGAACTGATGATGAAGCATATGATTTATGGAAAACGAACACAGATATAAATCCTGCACATATTCTGAAATTTGATGAGAAGGATAACTTCTGGGAAATGGGAGAAACAGGTCCCTGCGGTCCCTGTTCAGAGATCCATATAAACCTTGGTGATGATTTTAATAATCCTGCATATGTGAATGCAGGAACTTCCGAATGCATAGAGATATGGAATCTTGTATTTATCCAGTATGATCGTGATGCAAATGGGATTCTTCATGATCTTCCGTCTAAACATATCGATACTGGTATGGGTTTCGAAAGAGTCTGCGCTGTGCTGCAGAAGAAGAATTCAAATTACGATACCGATATTTTTATGCCCATCATAAATAAGATTTCCGATATGTCGGGAATTAAATACCATAAAGAGGAAGATAAAATCCCGATGCGTGTGATTGCCGATCATATCCGCGCGTTAACCTTTGCTATAGCCGACGGTGCAGTCCCCGGCAATGAAGGACGGGGCTATGTATTAAGAAGAATACTCAGACGTGCTTCCCGCTATGGCAGGAAAATCAGCCTGCATAAACCTTTTTTATTCGGGCTGGTTGATGTCCTGGCAGATAATATGGGTGAAGTTTTCCCGGAATTAAGGGAAAAGAAACCGTACATAAAGAAGGTGATCAAAGCCGAAGAGGAAAGTTTTAATGTTACTCTTGACAGGGGAATTGAATTATTTGATGAGCTTATAACAGGATTAAAAAAAGACAAGCTTAACATCATTCCCGGTGAGGATGTTTTTAAGCTGTATGATACATACGGCTTTCCCATAGATCTTACGAATATTATGGCAAAGGAAAACGGGTTTACAATCGATGAGAAAGGTTTTAACGGACTGATGAAACTGCAGCAGCAGAGGGGAAGAGAGTCATCAAGAGATAAATTTGCTTCCGTTAATATATCAACCGATGATTTGAAATCATTTGAAATGATTGAACCTGTGAATTCAGAATTTACAGGATATGATGAACTTGAGACAAAAGGGAAAATAGCCGGCTACAAAAAAGAAGATGGTAATGAGCTCGTTATACTGACAAGGACACCGTTTTATGTAGAAGCAGGCGGACAAATTGATGATCTGGGAAATTTAGTAGCACAGGGGCGGGTTTTTCCTGTAACCGATGTGACAAAAGTTGATAATAAAACAATTCACGTCGTTGATACAGGTAATGAAGATATTATTATTCCCGGCATCGAAGTAATTGCCAGAGTCGATGAAAAAAGAAGATGGGACATCATGCGGAACCATTCTGCAACACACTTCATGCACGCAGCATTAAGAAAAATATTAGGCACTCATGTTCACCAGGCAGGCTCTTATGTCGGACCCGACCGTCTTCGTTTTGACTTTACACATTTTTCAAAATTATCAGAAACCGAGATAAAAGAAATAGAAACGATGGTAAATGAACAGCTGAGGAGGAATATACCCCTTCAGCACCACAGGAATATTCCTTTTGATCAGGCAAAAAAAATGGGCGCATTGATGTTCTTTGGCGATAAATATGGGGATAAGGTTAACGTTGTGCAGTTCGGCGATTTCAGTATGGAATTCTGTGGAGGAACCCATGTCAGGAATTCATCAGAAATAGGTTTGTTTAAAATAATCAGTGAATCTTCTATTGCCAGCGGAGTAAGAAGGATAGAAGCAGTTACAGGTGCCGGAGTGGAAGATTACATCAGTTCTCAGTTTATTAAGATCAGGGAATCGGAAGAGAAGATTGCTTCTCTGCAGGATGAGAAAAAAAGACTTGATAAAGATCTTTCTGAATTGAAACTAAAGGAAAAACTTGGACAGGTTGAGAGCATAATTAAAAATCCTGTTAAGCTGGATAATATAAGTATTTATAAGGGGGAGGTCGATGCTGAAAATATGGATGAATTAAAATCTTTCGGTGATGAACTAAGGAATAAAACGAAGGAATCAGTAGGTGTTCTTATTTCACGCTTTGAAGATAAGGTGGGGATTGTGTGTGTTGTAAATGATGAACTGCTTAGAAACACCAGGCTGAATGCGGGTAAAATAGTAGGGTCACTCGCCAAAATAGTGGGAGGCGGCGGCGGCGGAAAACCCCATCTTGCAACGGCAGGAGGAAAAGATATTTCAAAAATCCCTGATGCTTTAAAAGAAATAGAAAACACCATTCAGAGCTTTTTATAACCAATTATATGCAGCCTTAATGAAAACTAAACCAAGGATTAAATACGTCTGTTCAAATTGCGGATATGAATCTCTGCGCTGGCTTGGAAAGTGTCCTGAATGTGAGGAATGGAACTCATTTACAGAAGAAATTTTAGAAAATAATCCGCGCAAAGCCTCACGTGTTGTTCAGAAGGTGACCGTTTCTAAAATAAGTGAGATCCCGGCAAAAGAAGATGAAAGGATCAAAACCGGTATTGTTGAATTTGACAGGGTTTTAGGGGGAGGACTTATGCCAGGTTCGGTAATTCTATTAGGGGGCGATCCTGGTATTGGAAAATCAACCTTGGCAATGCAGGCCGCATCCCGGATAAATGATAGAGTCCTCTACGTAACGGGAGAAGAGTCCGCCAAACAAATTAAACTGCGCGCTGATCGTTTAAAAATAGGATCAGATAACTTCTATATATTACCGGAAACCGATATAAATATAATAATTGCTGCAATAAGCAGTACCAAACCGGCTGTAATAATCATCGATTCAATTCAGACAATGTATAGAAGCGAATTCGACAATTCTCCCGGAACAGTTACCCAGATAAGAGAATCAACAGCACTTCTGATGGATGAGGCAAAAAGAAATCATTATTGTGTGATAATCATAGGTCACGTTACAAAGGAAGGGTTTATCGCCGGACCTAAAGTTCTTGAACATATTGTTGATGCGGTAATCCAGTTTGAGGGAGAATCACACCATGCATTCCGGATTCTCAGGGCACAAAAGAACAGATTTGGCAGCACAAATGAAATAGGCATATTTGAAATGCATGAAGAAGGACTTGTAGAGGTAAAAAATCCAAGCGAGCTTTTCCTGAGTGAAAGAGGCACCAAAATTTCAGGATCAATTGTAACGGCGAGCGTTGAAGGAACCCGTCCTCTATTACTGGAAGTCCAGGCACTTGTTACACCATCAAACTATGGAAATCCCCAGAGAGTAGCTACAGGTTTCGATTACAGGAGATTATCAATCCTTCTGGCAGTACTTGAAAAAAGAGGTGGTTACAGGCTTAGTGCAAATAATGTATTTTTAAATATGGCCGGGGGGGTAAAAATTGAAGAACCGGCAGTTGACCTGGCTGTATGCTGCAGTATTGCTTCCAGCCTGCTTGATAAACCAGCGGATAATGGGATAGTCGTGATCGGCGAGGTTGGACTTGGAGGAGAAATACGGAGTGTGGGAAATATTGAAAAAAGAATAGCAGAAGCAGAAAAGCTTGGATTTCAAAAAATTATTATTCCAGCTAACAACCAGAAAACGTTAAAATCAAAACATTCAGCTAAAATCCTGCCTGTAAGTTCACTTTCTGAGGCTATTTCCGGAATTTTCGAATAATTATAAATTTGATAAAAGTCACACTTTGTTTATCTGCATTAATTTTTGACCTTTCCAATTTGTAATAAATAAAAATTTCTTTGTTTTTTTATTTTATAATGGTATTTTTCATCACGGTCTAAACCCCGTGGTTATTTTTTTTAATTATTTTTCAGAGGTAAGTTAGTGAGTACTAAGCTTTTTGTTGGATCACTCCCCTGGTCGGTTAATGATGATTCTCTCCGCGAAGCGTTTGAGCCGCATGGCACAGTAGTTTCTGCAAAGGTCATCACTGATCGTCAGACCGGCAGATCCAGAGGTTTCGGATTCGTTGAAATGTCAGATGAAGCCGAAGCAAATGCTGCAATTACTGCACTGAATGGTTCAGAACTTAGCGGCCGCAGCATTATTGTCAGTGAAGCAAAACCAAAGAGTTAAGTTCAGGTTTGGCTTTCTGTTTTTAGGCGCTCTTTTTGCAGAGCGCTTTTTTATTTTAAATTTTCCTAAAACAGGACAGAATTTATACCTATTCTGAAATTGTTTTCTCCGAAGTAATTTAGTTTCCAGGCAAATTCAATGCGGAAGGGTATGAGAACCTGCGAGAGCCCGAACCCTGTCTCGTAAAAAGGATGTGGGAAAGTCCTTACATGTACAGGCAGGTAAGTTGTCGTCTCACTTCCGATGTCACTATAGGCCGCATTCAAAAATACGTTTAATTGAATCTCCCAATCCATCAATCCGGGAATTTTCAATGTTCTGAAGATTAAATCCTGGAAATTATGCTCAAGGTTTACGGTTAACAGCCTGCTGCCGAATATTTCATTGACATTCAACGTCCTGAATGAGAAACTCTGGAAAAGTACATCAATGTTTCCCGGCAAGGCATATAATGATTGGTAGTGAAGGCTTCCACGGTTGTACATTCCCATTACTTTGTAACCCAGCTGTTGGGAACTGAAGGTATTTATTGAACCGCTGGCACTTATTTGATATGTGGTGTAGTTAAGCCCGCTCTTCAAAAATTTTTTATCTGACAATTCTACATCGCCACCTATAATTATATATGATTTTCCCTCCGAAATCCTTCTCCTGAAATATCCATCCTCTATATAGTTCCTGAAATCTAATCGGAACCCGGCTGTTAATGCATTTACATGGGAATCATATACGACCTGGTTAGGGGGATAGTTCCTGCCACGGTTAAGGAAAGAAAACTCACTTCTGGTAATAGCGCTATGATCAGTATGATTCTTAAATCCGGTACTTAAAGTGAGTACAGGGAAGACTTCGCCGGAAAGTTTTAAATTAAAGCCTTTTGTGTAATAGTAATTCCTGAATTCATATTTTGTAATTAAAGCCAGTAAAGAAGGGATCAGATCACCATACTCATCAGATTCACCGAATAGTATATTCAATTTATTATAAACGTCAAATTTGATCGAATATGTCCTGTAATCGCCTGGCATATATTCAAGAACCAGATTTTGTTTAACTCTTTTATCTGAAAATCCGTATGAAAAATGCATTTCACCATTAAATCTTTTATTTAAAGCATCTTCCAGGAAAAGACCGAAATCAAGTGTATTACCTTCAACCCGGTTGAAATGATACATTCCAAGAGGGGCACTTACCGCAAAGTGATTATTTAAATAAATCCGGGATGAGAGGAATGAAAATCTATCCCAGAATGTCACGGGGATCCTCTCCAGACTGTCTATCCTTGTATAAGCTTTTTCTTCTTCAGGAGTATTTGGAATAACCTGGATTGAATTCCAGTAAGAAGAATCCCTTTCATCAGCTGATGGGACAACTTTTATAATTGCCATATCGAAAAAATCATTTTTTATGTCAGGATTTATTTTATAGTCATATAAGATTGTTGAAAGTTCAAACCCGAAACGGGCAAGGTTAAGGTAATTTGCTGTAACATATAACCGGTAATCCACCGGCATAACAATAGAATCTGCAAAATCTGAAAATTGCTGAAATATTGAAACGGTATCGAAAATTCCTCCTGTATTGGCAGCCCTGTTAAGTTCAAGATCGACTTTGATTAAATCATAGTTGTTCTCGGTAATATATATATTTCCTTCAAAACCAGGATCATGCTCATCATCGGGAGCCATATGTATTTCATATACAGTCGTATTATTTATCGCCAGGGTTCTTACTATGAAATAGTAATAATAACTGATCGCATCATCAGCAAGAGGTCCGGGCAGGTCTTCACCAAGAAAATTCACAGTCTCATTATAAAAATTCTGAATCGATCGGCCGCCCGTCAGTACATTGATTGATGAAGGAAGGTTTGCAGTCTGTTTTCTTGCAAGGATAAGTTCTTTGTACTTGTCCGGTTTTTTATAAAAACCCTCACTCTGGTTTTCTATTATAGCTGAGATCTTTAAAGGGATGGTGTCATTTCCTCCAATGTTTATTCCGATACTGCTATTGCCGGCGTTTATATCTCCCGGTGTTTTGATAATGCCCTTCGTGTAAGCCTTAAATTCATAGCTATTCAATAATTTGCTGCGTTCTTTTTTTCTTAAGATCGCTTTCCTTATTATTTCCAGGGCAGGATTTTCCCCGGGCAGGATAGTTATTTCCGGAAGATTAATATTCGTCTTTTTTAATATGAAGTTAACCTCAATCCCAATCCTGGCAGGATTTATTTCAATTGTGTCTGAAACATAACCTATGTACGAGGCAATAAGTTTATACTCTCCCGGATTCAGCTTTAATTCATATTTCCCCTCCCTGTTTGCTGACGTACCAAGTGTAGTGCTGCTGACCCTGACATTAGCAAAGGGCAGCGGATTTTTCGATTCGTCTGTTATCGTTCCCGTAATAAGGATCTGCTGCGCTCCCGCTGAAATGTAAAACAGGCAGAATAAAATGAATAATGCTCTCATTAAATGATTTTAGGTTTATTTGAGGTAAATTAAGTTTCAAATATCGGTAAATAATGAATAATACAATAGGAATATTAAGAGAAGGAATTAACAAAAAAGGTGAGAAGAGAGTTGCATTAACTCCGGCTTACGCCGCTGGTATTGTACATAAGGGGCATAGACTAATTGTACAGCCTGCGGAAAATCCCGACTCTGGTGAAATAAAACGGGCATTTAAAGATGAGGATTATGCAGCCATAGGAGCAGAAATTAATGAAGATCTTAGGGCAGCAGATGTAATATTTGGACTAAAGGAAATTCCTGTTAAAAGAATACTCCCTGAAAAAACATATCTTTTGTTTTCGCATACGTACAAAGGACAATTAAAAAACCGTGAAATGCTTAAAGCGTTTATTAATTTGCGTACGAACATTATTGATTACGAGTTGATAAGGGACGAAAATAATCAGCGTCTGATCACTGCATTTACTTATAATGCCGGTTATGCGGGGATGGTTGATTCGCTTTGGTCATTAGGCCAAAGGCTCAGCCTCAAGCGAATCCAAAATCCTTTTGTTAAAATTCCCCAGGCTATAGATGGAGAAGATCTTCAGGCAATTAAAGACCTGGTAGCTGAAGCAGGGAAAAATATATCGGTTATGGGTACTCCTGAAGAAATCCCCCCTGTAATTACCTGCTTCCTCGGCAAGGGAAAAACAAGTTTTGCTGCTCAGCAAATTTACGACCTGCTTCCCGTCATCGAAATTACACCGGATAGGATTGAAGAAGTTTTTAATGCCGGTTCAAGGAAACACGTATATAAACTTGTTCTTAATATTAATGATATGTACAGGTTAAAAGCAGGTGAAGGCATCGATATGGAAGCTTATGCCAAAATGACAAAAAAACAAAAACGTCAGCACTACCTTGTTAACCCCGAATTCTATGAGTCCAATCTGGATAAAGTATTACCATATCTTACCCTGCTGATGAATTGTATAATATGGGAACCCAGGTATCCGCATGCTGTTCCCAACAGCCTGATGAAAGATGTTTACAAAAAGAGTAAAACATTAATGGTTATAGGAGATATTACATGCGATCCGAATGGATCTATTGAATTTTCGAGGGAAACCTGGATTGATGATCCTGTTTTTATATACAATCCGTTTAGTGAAACTATCAGGATGGGATTTGAAGGTGATGGGGTGGCTGTTATGGCAGTCACCAACCTGCCCTGTGAATTCTCTGCAGATGCTTCGAGACAGTTCAGCAGCGATTTATCCGGTTATATTGATTCAATTATTTCGGCCGATTACAGGGGCAGTATTCAGGATTCCAGTTTGCCCGCCGCTGTAAAAAGAGCTGTTATTATCTGGAAAGGCAGCTTTACTGATGATTACTTTTATATGAAAAACTATATCATTTAATTCAGGAATTTCTTTGTTTCTCTAAATGTGATTCCGAATGATTCCAGTTCTTTTAAAACAGGTGAGTAGATGTCTTTATAAATTGGAATTATAACTCCTGTTTCCGTAATCATTCTTTTCGATATTAACTTTGCAGCAATCCCTACCGGCAGGCCTCCTGTGTTAGTCATCGCTGTATTCAATTTATCCTGTCCTTTATATACCATCGTCGATATAATTTTCTTTCTGCCGGATTCTGTCTTATATCCAATCTCTGTTTGAAGCACTACCATATCCCGGTCATCTTCTTTAAACTCCCATTTATCCATTAGTAATTTCAAAAGGATCTTCGCCGAAGTTGCCCCGGAAAAGTTTATTTTTCTATCACTAAATAGTTCAAGCCAGTTGAGCTTTTGAAAAATATCGCTATCTTTTTTTACTCCCAGATAATCAGCAACTTCCAGTGAAACGGCTTGTCCGTTAGAATACGGGAGTGATGATTTTACCCATTCAGTTAGAGTCAGATTATCAGAATCCTTAACGATCTTCTGGTTATCTGTTAAGCCTAATTTTACGAGAGCATCCCAGGCTTCACAGTATCCGGGCCTCCTTAAAGTTCCACGATAGAAATCTTCCACACCCTCCAAATTATATTTTGCAATGTATGTTACTGAATCCCTGTTGGGGTATGCTTCAAACGCGCCTAATCCCGGGACCTCTATATTCAAAATATTTAAGAAGAGCTTTTTATAAGGTATTTCTTTTATTTCTGATTTTTCTTTATATCGTGCATTTCCCTGTCCTGCAAGGACAACATTCATCGGACTCCATGTGAATTTGTAATTCCAGGGATTATTATCTGATTCAGGAGCTACCAATGCTCCGCAGAAGGATTTTAATGAGATGATTTTTCCCCCTTCTCTTTCAACCTTCTCTTTCAGCTGCATTGCATCCATATGATCGATACCCGGATCCAGTCCCATTTCATTCAAAAATAATAAACCGTTTTTCTTCACATCTTTGTCAAGTTTCATCATTTCCGGAGAAACATAGGAGGCTGTGATCATATGTGTTTTCTGTTTAAGACATTCTTCTGCTATCAATAGATGCATTGAGGGGGGCAGAAAAGAAATCACGATATCGGCTTTTGATATTTCAGCTGCCCTCTGCTGGTCATCCAATGCATCAAATTGTACTGCACTGCCCGTCGAGTAAGTTCCTGTCTTTTGTTTAGCAAGCTGATAATCGAAATCACCTACTCTTACATTCCAGTTTTGTTCTGCTGCATTCTTTAATAAATATTCAATAAGGGCCGTTGCTGTTCTGCCGGCACCGATTACAAAAATATTTTTCATTATTCGACTAAATTGATTTAATTGATCTTCAAACCTAAGACTTTGCAAAATAAATTACCAAATCACATACCTGCTGGATAACCCATTTTGATATTTAATTATCTGTATAATAATCCTATTTTAAATGTTCTATGATTACAAAACTATTGGTTATAAAGGACATATTATGAAAAGGATATCACTTTTTCTGGTCTTGCTCACAATTATTTTAAGCAAAGAGGGTCTGCCTCAGACTGAAGTAGATTTTACTGAATATAATCTTGATAATGGTTTACACGTAATTTTGCACCAGGACAATTCAACTCCTATTGTTGCAGTTTCTGTAATGTATCACGTAGGTTCAAAAAATGAAAAGCCTGACAGAACAGGTTTTGCCCATTTTTTTGAGCATCTGATGTTTGAAGGTTCGCCGAACATCGGCAGAGGTGAATATATGAAGATGGTTGAAAATGCAGGGGGAGAACTTAATGCGAACACTGACTTTGATAGAACATATTATTATGAGGTATTGCCGTCAAATCAGCTTGCACTGGGGTTGTATCTGGAATCTGAGCGAATGCTTCATTTGAAGATAGACAGTGCAGGTGTCGAGACACAAAGAAAAGTTGTAAAGGAGGAAAGGAAACAGAGACTTGATAATCAGCCTTATGGAAAGATATGGGAGATCACTTTTAAGAATGCTTACAAGGTTTCACCCTATCGATGGATGCCTATAGGTTCTGATCAATATATTGACCAGGCCAGCATAGATGAATTCAGAAATTTTTATAATACCTATTATGTACCCCAGAATGCTGTTTTATCGATTGCCGGGGATATTCAGATTGCCGAAGCAAAGGATCTGATCGATAAATATTTTTCGGAAATACCGAAAGGCACAAAAGATATGTTCAGACCCGAAGCTGTTCAAACCGAACAAAATTCTCAAATTATTGATACTGCCTACGATAATATCCAGCTGCCGGCAATTGTAGAAGCATACCATATCCCGGCCGTGGGCACGGAAGATTATTACCCTATACAAATGTTAACTACCCTGCTCTCTGGCGGAAGAAGTTCAAGGCTATATAAAACACTGGTGGATAGTACCCAGAAAGCTGTTTATGTAGGAGCATTTCCTGCTGCCCTGGAGAATCCCGGCTTATTCATTTCATTGGCAATTGCAAACCAGGGAATTGATGACGACGATCTTAAAAGTCTTATTGATACAGAGATTGATATAGTGAAGAATTCCGAGATCACCGATGAGGAAATGCAGAAACTTAAAAACCAGGTTGAAACCAATTATGTAAATCAGAATTCTACTGATGCAGGTATTGCAGAGAACCTTGCTTATTACTATACTATTTATGGAGACACTGATGCAATCAATACCGAACTGGATAAACTTATGAACGTTTCAAAAGAAGATATAAAACGCGTTGCGGATAAATATTTAAATAAAGATAATCGGGTGCTTCTTTATTATCTGCCTCTGCAGAAAGGAGGCAAATAATATGAAATTTATATTATGTATTCTGACAGTTTTATTCGTCATCCCATTGAACGCACAAGTTGACAGAAGTAAACCCCCTGAACCAGGCCCTGCCCCTGAAATTGAACTTGGAACTTATGAACATTTTGAACTTCCAAACGGTCTGAAAGTTTTCCTGGTGGAAAATCATAAGCTGCCGAGAATCTCATTTTCTTTACAAATTGACAGGAACCCAATTCTTGAAGGTGATACAGCCGGGTATATATCTGCAGCTGGACAGCTTCTAAGAACCGGCACAAGAAGCAGAAGCAAGGAGGAATTGGATGAGACAATCGATTTTATCGGTGCAGATCTTTCAACTTCCTCAACGGGGATTTATGCAATGAGCCTGACCGAACATGCAGATACGTTATTTAAAATAATGTCAGACATAATTTTGAATTCAGAATTTAAAAAGGCAGAACTGGATAAAATTAAGACAAGAATGAAATCCGATCTTGCAAGCCAGAAAGATGATCCGGATGCAATTGCGGGAACGGTAAAAAATGTAGTAGACTTTGGTAAGGATCATCCTTACGGTGAACCCGAGACAGAACAAACGGTTGATAATATTACCCTTGAAAAATGCAACGAATACTACAAGACATTCTTCGCCCCGAATATTTCCTATCTTGCAGTTGTAGGCGACATCGATGAACAAAAAGCTAAGGAACTGGTTACAAATTACCTTGGCGGGTGGCAGCGGAAAGATGTACCTCAATATAAATATCCCGTTCCGCAGCCCCCTGTACAGACAACTGTAGACCTGGTTGACCGGCCGAATTCTGTTCAGTCTGTTGTAAATGTTACCTACCCTGTACAGTTGAAACCAGGTGATAGTGAAGCAATTCCGGCATCGCTGATGAATACTATTCTTGGCGGAGGGACATTCCGGCTGTTTCAGGATTTAAGAGAAAAGCATTCTTTTACTTATGGCGCTAATTCAAGGTTGTCGAAAGATGAATATGCCGGAAGCTTTACCGCTTTCACAAATGTCCGCAACGCTGTAACAGATAGTGCAATTACCCGGATCCTTTATGAAATGAACCGAATAAAAAATGAAACTGTGGCCGATAGCGAACTCCAGGTTATTAAAAATTACGTGACAGGGAATTTTGCTATCTCTCTTGAAAGTCCGCAGACTATTGCGACTTTTGCTATAAATATAGATAAATATAATCTTCCGCGGGATTACTACGCTAATTATCTTAAAAATGTTGCTAAGGTAACTCCCGCTGAGATCAGGGATGCTGCGGAAAAATTCATAAGACCGGATCAGTCAAATATTGTAATTGTAGGAAATGCTGACCAGATTAAACAAGGATTAACAAAATTTGGTCCCATACTTTATTATGATAAATACGGTAAAGAAATAGATACTTCCCTTGCTTCTATACCGGGAGACTTATCAGCGATGGATGTGATAAACCATTATATAAAAGCAATTGGAGGAAGAAATAGTCTGGCAAATGTTCATGACAGAACCACAGTGATGAAAGGAACTGTACAGGGGTATGAAGTTACAACTACTATTTATCAGAAAGAGCCTGATCTTTTTAAGCAGGAGGTTGATGCAGGAGGAATGATCCAGGAGATTACATATAATGGAAAAAATGGCGAGATGCAGTCAGCAGGTCAGCAAATGAAAATAGAAGGAAATGAACTGGAAAAACTTAAACATGAAGCTACGATTCACCTTCTTCTTGCAATTGACTCACTTGGAGTAAAGCTGAAGCTTGCGGGAATGGAAAAAGTTAACGGTAAGGATGCATATAAAATCGAAATGATGTTTCCATCAGGTACTAAATGGATCCAGTATTACGACCCGGAGACAGGATATAAAATAAAAGAGACAAAAAATATTACTACACCGCAGGGAACATTTACACAGGAAATATATTACAATGATTACAGAACGGTGGACGGGGTTAAATATCCTTTTTCTATAAAGCAGTCTGTCGGCCCACAGTCTATGGAATTTAAGGTCGATTCAATAAAGGTTAATACCAGGATACCTGATACAAAATTTCAATAATAGAAAAATATGCAGCAGGATATTTCTATAATTGTATTTGACCTCGGCAATGTTCTACTTCCGTTTAATTACCAGACCACAGTAACTAAACTTGAGGATGTTGAAAAAGGACTGGGATATCAATTCCTCAGATTTTACCAGGACAACTATCAATACCACAGGGAGTTTGAGAGGGGTGATATGTCAGCGGATGAGTTTGTAGGAATAATGCTCGGAGCATTAAACAATAAAATCGATAAAAATACTTTCTGCGAATATTACTCCCATATTTTTTCCGAGAATAAAGAAGTTGTAGATTTACTTCCGAAATTAAAAAAGAGTTTCACCCTCGTGCTTCTTTCGAATACAAATATAATTCATTACGAATACGGATGGAAACAGTATGCTTTCCTGAAGCATTTTGAAAAAATTGTGGTTTCGTATGAGGCAGGCGCTGTAAAACCGGAAACAAAAATTTATAAGACTGTTGAAACATTCACTCAAAGAAAACCCGGTGAACACTTTTTCATTGACGACATTCCGGAATATATAACTGCCGCCAGGAAGCTTGGGTGGAATGGAGTACAATTTAAGGGATATAAAAGTCTGCTGGTTGAACTTATAAATCAGGGAATTCTCAGGTACAGGGATTAAGTTTCTATGATAAAAAACCGTTTGCATTTAAAGAGAGTTAAAATACTCTTTCTAATCATAGCACTTTCAATATCAATGGGTTGTGAAGAAAAAAAAGACAGACACCCTCCCATGTCAAAGGATACCATTACCGTAAAACCGGAACCTCCAGAACTAAAGGTGGTATTCATTAAAGAACGGATTAAAAACGTTCATATCCTGGCAGAACTCACTGATAAATTCGGTGATGCCGGTATGAGGCAAATACTGGCTGTTAACAGGCTGGATACAAGACATATTGTAAAGGGAGATAGCCTTTGCATCCCGGACACCCTGCCCAACGATTTTCTTTACTTTTCTCCTTACCCGAAGCAACTTACAATACTGGATTCCGTACCCAAAATACTTCTTTTTTCCTACCCGGTTCAGGCTTTTGCTGCTTACGAATACGGCAAGCTTGTGAGGTGGGGTCCGACGAGTATGGGCAAACGAACTACACCAACTCCTGAAGGACTTTATTTTACAAACTGGAAATCCAAAGAAACTATTAGCACAGTTAATAAAGAATGGATTCTTCCCTGGGCGTTTAACATAGACAACTTTAATGGGATTTCCATTCATCAGTTTGAACTCCCGGGCTATCCGGCAAGTCATTCCTGCGCAAGGCTATTGCAGACAGATGCTGAATGGATATACTACTGGGCTGATCAGTGGATACTGACAAAAAACGGGGGCAGAATAAACGCTTATGGAACGCCGGTAATAATTTATGGTAAATATAATTATAAGTCGCCTCCTCCCTGGAAGCTTCTCTCTGAAAACCCTGATGCCGATAAATTGACTGAGAATGATTTAAATGATGTTATTCATAAACATCTTCCAATGATAGTTAAAAGAAAAAATCAGAGGGATTCTTTACTGATTTTTATGAAAACTGATTCTCTCGCCGCCGGCACATCGACGAATCGTTAACTTTTAATAGAAGCAAATTCGCAGTTTTGTTGGAAAAACCGGGTAACTTCAGCAGGAATGACAAGACTGACGCCGGAGTTCGGACAACGTAATTCCAGTACTAGGCTTCAAGACAGGGGGATCATGTTCACTTTTTTATGTCTCTCTTTTTTTTCTATATATATTTCTGCAATCTCTACCTGCAGTTTTTATTTAAGTTTCAGTTTTGTTAAATTTGCAGGAATCTTTCAGATTTGGGGAATCTACCGTCTTAAATTCTCAATTTTCTTTCGGCCATCATTCGGCCATCTTTCGGCCATCATTCGGCCTCTTCCCGGCCTGCTCCTCCGTTCCTTCACCGTCTGTATATTATTCATTCCCGACAGGTTAAAGTTTATTATGTCCCGAATGTTCTTCCAGAATAAAACCCCGGGCGGTTAACTCCGGGGTTTTCGGTTCTGTTTCATTCCCCTGAGGTGAAAGAATTATTATTTATCTCCCAGTACAAGATTTACAATCTCCTTTAAATCGTCTTCTCCAAAAGGCATCATTAATATTCTGAATCCATCAGCATACATATTTTTAGTATCAGTATCCGTCGACAAATATATAGTGGGAAGATTATATTCGCGGGCAAGAGTTACAGCATACTCAAGTCCTTCAGTATTTGCAGACCTTTCGAGTATCATTAACTGAAATCCTCTATTTAGTGTTTCTCTGATTTTTTCTTTGCTGATTAAATTGATTATTTCAGCATTATATCCATATTCATTTAATTGTTTCTTAATATCAAGTCCGATAATCCCGTTGTCAATCGCTATAAGAATATTTTTACTCTTTAACATCTAATAAATCCTCAGAAATGACACATAACCAAAATCAGATTTGCAATAAAAGTGCCTCGTGAATAATTTTCCTGAAAATCCATATTTCGATATTTTTCAGACACTTGAATACGCATTATTTTCGCATCCGACAGATTTGACCAATGACCCGACTCATACTAAATACCGCAATCAGGTCACATTCCATAATTTTACAAATGTTAAAGTACCATCTCATTTATTCTTATATTTGCATTCGAAAAATGAAAAAGTAAAGGAGAAAATCAGTAGATGGGTTTGAGTATTGGTATTGTGGGGTTGCCTAATGTTGGTAAATCCACCCTGTTTAATGCATTAACTAAAGCGCAGAATGCTGAATCAGCAAATTATCCGTTCTGCACGATAGAACCCAATAAAGCTATTGTGCCTGTGCCGGATATTAGAATTGAACAGCTTGCCAGGCTGGTAAATCCAGCCAGACTTGTAAACAGCACAATAGAATTTTTTGATATAGCAGGACTTGTAAAAGGAGCCAGCAAAGGAGAAGGCTTAGGGAACCAGTTTCTGAGCAACATTAGAGAAACCGATGCAATACTGCACCTTGTTAGGTGTTTTGAAAATGATGATGTCGTTCATGTTGATGGAAATATTAATCCAATCAGGGATATTGAAGTTATCGAAACTGAACTTCTTCTTTCAGATATACAAACTCTTGAGAGAAAGATTGAAAAACTGCAGAAGCTTGCTAAAGGAGATAAAACTGCAAAACAGATGCTTGACGATGCTGAAAGTCTATTGAAGTATATGAATGACGGGAGATCTGCATTAATGTACCCTGAAAGAGATAAAGAATCAGTCAAACAGTTATTTAATGAATCAAGACTTATGACAGCCAAACAGGTCATATACTGCGCTAATGTTGATGAGACCGAATTAGTAGAAGATAATGAATATGTTAAAGCCGTAAAGGAATATGCGGGTAAAAACGGAGCTGATGCTGTTAAAATTTCGGCCAAAGTTGAAGAGGAAATGATAGGACTATCTGATGAAGAAAGGAATGAATTCCTGGATTCCTACGGAGTTAAGGAGAGCGGACTTGAAAAAATAATAAAGACCGGATTTCACACACTGGGTTTAATTAGCTATTTCACCGCAGGTCCAAAGGAAGTAAGGGCCTGGACGATACATACAGGATGGAAGGCCCCGCAGGCAGCGGGCGTAATCCATACGGACTTCGAGAAAGGTTTCATTCGTGCAGAAGTTATAAGTTATGATGATTATATAAAATACGGTTCAGAGGCAGCCTGTAAATCTGCAGGAGTAATGCGCATTGAAGGAAAGGAATATACAGTACAGGACGGTGATATAATGCATTTTCTTTTCAATGTATAAAAATATGCGGGCAGCTAACAGCTAGTTTAACTTAAATTATTAATTTAATACCATTCATCTAAATAAATATTATAAGAAAATGGATATAGAGATTACACACGATAAAAAGAATCAGAAGTTCATGACCAGGGTGGGTGACAGCGAATGTTATCTTAATTACAATCTTCCCCGGAAGAATGTAATCGATTTCTATTTTACCTATGTACCGGGAGAACTAAGAGGTAAGGGAATAGCTGCAAAACTTGTAGAAGAAGGTCTGCAGTATGCAGAAAGAGAGAAGCTGCAGGTTATACCTAGCTGCTCATATGTAAATATTTATATCCACCGGTATGAAAAGTATAAGAACCTGCTTGACCCGGGTCATACGAGAGGAGAGTAATGCCGGATATAGAAATAATTGATGACAGGCCACATAGTAAATTTTATATTCCAATTGATGGTAAGAAAGCATTCATAAAGTACAGAATGAGGAATGAAAGTACGATTGAATACATTACAACCTTTGTCCCCGAAGAATACCGCGGTAAACCGTACGCCCGCCTCCTTGTTGAATACGCTCTGAACTATGCACGTGAGAAGAAATTAAGGGTAGTTCCTACCTGTCCCTACATAACTAAGTTTCTCAGTAAAAATGAAGCGGAATATAAAGATATTCAAATTGAGAAATAAAGAGGCTGCTCCAAAAGTTTATAAGGTACCGCATTTAACCAGAAGACAGCCTCTTTTTTACTTTATTTAAGTTTTGCATCAAGAATCATTTCAACACTTTTTAATGCTTTCGAGACCGGGCACCCTTTTTTTGTATCTGCAGCATGTTTTTGAAAAGTAGAGTCATCTATTCCCTCAATCTCGGCTACGGTATTAATATCTATCCTTGTAATTGTAAACCCATCATCGGTCTTTTCTAAATGTACAAAATCTTCGGTTTCTATCGAATTTACTTTGAAACCTGCCTTTGCGAGAGAGTTTGCCAAAGCCATTGAAAAACATCCTGCATGTGCTGCGCCGAGAATTTCCTCAGGATTTGTCTGGTTCCCTGTTTCAAACCTCGATTTGGCATTGTAAGCTGTATTCTTTAATACACCTGTTTCTGTATTGAGAACTCCTTTTCCCTCCATGAGGTTACCGCTCCATTGTGCACTAGCTTTTCTTACAGGCATAATTGCTCCTTTCTTTGAAGAATATTTGAAGAATTGATCTAACAAAGATACTAACTATTTTATATTTACTAATGAAAATGGATGATTCATATATCACAATATTTAATCCCATATATTTTATAAACTTGTATAAATGATATCAGATGACGTTATTTCGGGACAACACTGATTTTTCAGAGATGATTATTGTGGTAGAATTTTTATTTTCATTTTCTGATTTTCGAATAACCTTTACAGACCGGATACTATGAATTTATTTTCACGATTGCATATTTATAACCTTATAATTTTTATTGTTCTGATTTTCTGCAGTTCCTCTGCTTTTCCTCAGCAAATTGAAAGAGAGGCTAAAACCAATTTATCCTCAAGGAATCATTTCGGCGTATTTCAGTACCGTTCCAAATCAAACGATAAAAAATCAGGTCCTGAATTCAGAAACTACTCCAGGAATTATTTTCACTTAGATACCGAAGAGAACTCCTTATGGAATGGAAGACACTGGAATAAGAAGGATTATCCTTTAAAGGTGTACATCAATAAATCTAAACTAAGAGATTTCAGACCGGTGTTTTATAGTTACATCAATTACGCAATGGAAGTTTGGGAAAGCGCTGATAAAAGGATAAGATTCGAATTAGTATCAACTGAAGATTCTGCAAATGTTATTATAAGTTTTGTGAACAACCTTGAGCCTGAATACGAAGAAAACTTCCTGGGTGTCACTAAAACCAATTTTTCTAAAGAGAACAATTATGAAATCACGAAAGCTGTCGTACAGCTTGGATTATCAAAGTTTAGGAATAAAAGGGTAGCTGACGGTGAAATGAAAGCTGCGATTGTGCATGAAATCGGGCATGTTTTAGGATTGGGTCATAGTGAGAATGATAAAGATATAATGTATCCTTATATAGATCCTCTATGGAATAAAAATATGGACTTTAATGAATTATCATCGGGGGATTTCCTGGCTATCCATTCGTTAACGGATCTGGGGTTCAGGACCACTAAAGATAATTAATTTACAACCCGTCTAAAGGTCGGGGAGGTAATAATCAGATGATTTGAGGCCTTTAGCAGGCTTGCTGGAGGCCGAAGAGAAACCGGGTAGGTTTATCAATTTAGCTGTAAACTATGTAGAGGAATACTGACCTTCGTTATTATCTGCAAGTTCCCTTACGGCAAATTAAAAAGGGAAATCTCAAAATTCAAGATTTCCCAACAAAGAATATTCTTAATAAATTTTACTTGAAGGCAGCCCTGAGAATGTCTATTAATTAAGGGTAAAACCTTACGCCCAATCCTACATCCACCCCGGAATCAAAAGCAGGGGCAAATGCAAGCAGGACTCCTATCTCAAAAAATGCTTCAATAGGCGTATCCCTGGGGACTAAATTTACACCGACTACGCCTCTTGCACCTATTCCAACATCACCGCTTGCCCTGTGATAGCGTCCATCATACCAGAATCCATTTCCTTCACCAACGCCTATTACTCCGCCGGGGCCGGCATATAAATTCGCTATCGGCGATTTAAATGCATTAAAATGCCACAAATAATCTACTCCTATCCTTGGACTACCGAAATAGGATGCGCCGATATCAATTACAAAGGCGTTATCCCTTTGCGTCCAGAATTTCAAAGTTCCACCCAGAGGGTCACCGACCATAATTCCAAATCCAAATTCTCTTCCATACGGTGAGTAGGTCTGGGCTTCAGATATACCGGAAATCACTAATAACAGTACAGTTATAATTATATATCTCTTCATTTTTTTGGTTATCCTTTTTCTTTTAGAAAAATATACTGAAATCTTTGAATAAATTTTGGATAAAAAAATAGACAGAATCACATTCTATCCGGCTTTTTTCGACCCGTTTGGACAGAAACAGCTTAAGATGTTATCCCACTCACTTGTCTATACTACCGATTGGGTTAACTTGAATTCCATAAAAATAATACTTAATCTTGTTATAAATCCAGAATATTTAAATCTAATAAGAAAAAAAATCAGAGGGAATACTATGAACAGTAATTCCGGATTATCATATGTTTCTGAATATAAAAGGATTTATGATGATCGAGATGTTTTACTCAAAAGATATAAATCCGTAAGGAATTTTTTCAACATTTTATGTGAACCCCTTAAGACTGAGGATTACGTAATACAGTCGATGCCTGATGCAAGTCCTGTCAGGTGGCACCTTGCGCACACAAGCTGGTTCTTCGAAGCCTTTGTATTACAGAATGCAGTTAAAAATTATAAATCACTTCATCCCCAATACAGCTTTTTATTTAATTCTTATTACACTCAGATCGGGGAAAGGTTTACCAGGTCTATCCGGGGATTGCTTTCCAGGCCTACAGTTGAGGAAGTATATGAGTACCGGAAATATGTGGATGAAAATATAACAGAGTTTATGGAAAACTGTACAGATTCACAGCTAAAGGAATTCGGTCCCGTAATTGAAATCGGTATAAATCATGAACAGCAGCACCAGGAACTGATGCTCACCGACATTAAACATGTTTTTTCAATGAATCCCTTATACCCTGTTTATATTGATACATATGCTCCTGTAGTCGATTATGTCCCAAAACAATCTTTTATAAATTTTGATGAGGGTATATACGAAATCGGTCACCCTGGGAATGATTTCGGTTATGACAATGAATTCCCCAGACATAAAGAATATACAAAACCATTCGGACTGGGCAACAGGCTGGTAACAAACCGTGAATATATAGATTTTATTGAGGACAACGGATATAAAAACACTGAACTGTGGCTTTCAGATGGATTTTCAACCGTCGAAAGGGAAAAGTGGAGCGGCCCGTTGTACTGGGCAAAGCAGGATGGTGAATGGTGGAATTTTAAGTTAACCGGATTTCATAAAGTAGACCTTAATGAACCTGTTTGCCATATTAGTTATTATGAGGCTGATGCATACGCGAGATGGGCAGGATACCGGCTGCCAACAGAAGCAGAATGGGAAATTGCGGCAGGAAATCTTCCGATCTCAGGCAACTTTGTAGAAAACGGCAACTTCCATCCAATAGCTATACCTGAAGAAGAAGATAATTCATTGAAACAGATGTATGGAGACACCTGGGAATGGACGATGAGTCCATATATTCCTTACCCGGGATATAAAACGCTGCCTGGTGCTTTAGGAGAATACAATGGAAAATTTATGTCGAACCAGATGATTTTGAGGGGCGGCTCATGTGCAACTTCAAAATCTCATATACGGAGATACTACAGAAATTTCTTTTACCCGGGGAGCAGGTGGCAGTTTATGGGAATTCGTTTAGCTAAAAATAATTAGTGAGATTTATGTATTACGCATCAAAAAAAGAAAACGAAATTCTTAATACGGTACTTCAGGGTTTAACAAAACCGCAGAAAGAACTGCCGAGCAAGTTATTTTATGATGAAAGAGGTTCGCAGCTTTTTGATGAAATAACAAAACTGGAAGAATATTATCCTACCAGGACTGAAATGCAGATTCTGGAAAATAATATAAAGGAAATAGGCGGACTGCTGGGAGAAGGCACTCTACTGATTGAACTTGGAAGCGGCAGCAGCAGGAAAATCAGACTCTTACTTAACAATATTCCGGGCCTTGCTGCATATGTTCCGATTGATATATCTGAAGAACACCTAATCAATGCTGCGGACAACCTTTCACTTGATTATCCTGAACTCACAATATTTCCTCTTGTTGCAGACTACACAAAGGAGTTCACTCTCCCCCGAATCAGTAAACCATATGATCATATTTCGGCTTTTTACCCCGGTTCCACAATCGGAAATTTCAAGCCTGAAGAAGCAAAAGAATTTCTATACAGAATATCCAGATTTATAGGCAGGAACGGCGGTATGATAATCGGCGTAGATCTTAAGAAAGATAAAGAAACCCTGGAATGTGCGTACAACGACAATAAAGGGGTTACAGCTGAATTTAATCTGAATATTCTAAACCACATAAACAATGAGACAGGATCTGATTTTAATACAAGTAATTTCCATCACCTTGCTTTCTACAATAAAGAAAAAGGACGTATAGAAATGCATTTGATAAGTGATGAAAATCAGAAAGTCAGAATGAACGGAACAGTTATTAACTTAAAGAAAAATGATGATATCCTTACCGAATATTCGTATAAATACACATTAGATGAATTCAAAGCACTTATTGACGATTTTTTCTATGTAAAAAATGTCTGGCTTGATCCCAAAGGTCTTTTTAGTATCCAATACCTGAGAGTAAAGTAATCGGCTCACCTGTTTATGCCCATCCTCATAATCCGATCAAGTGAAAATGTATAATCACATACAACTGCGATGAAATAGACTAATTTGTTTCTGCATTACAGAGAAGCGAGAGCTCAGATAATTAGGTCCTGGAATCTATAGCGTCACTAATTAACGATTGTTTTTTATTACGATACGCAAATTATGATAAATACGGCAACTAAGAGAATTAATTCTACAGAGAAAACTGCGGACACCCGGTATCCGGGACAGAAAACTTTTTCAACTAATTCATCTCACAAAAATCTATATATAAAAGAAAGCAGTTCTGAAGATATATATAACCGATGGCTGCAATATGTTGAGGGACATAAGGACTCGACTATCTACAATCATCCTTTATGGATAAAAGCTTTAGAATATGAGTATGAGAAAAATGCTATTGTTTTATATTGTGAAAACAATAATTCTGAGATAATGGGTGTATTGCCTTTAATGCCTACCCTGGGTGTTCCTTTTAAGAAGAAAGATCCGGTAACAGCCAAAAGATTTTCTTCCTTACCAAGAACCCCGTATGGCGGTTTTCTATTTGATAATTATTATGTAAGGGATTTATTAATAAGGAGGGGGATTAAAAAAATTCAGAAAAATCCTAATACTCTACTGCAGTTAAAAAGCTGCGAAGCTAATCTTGGTGAAAATATAACTGGTCTTAAAAGAATTCCCTGGAGATCCTCATATTATATCGAGCTTACAGAACGTCCGGATTTATTGCGGTTCGGCAGCAGGAAACAGCATTATAACCGCAGAAGGGATGTTGCAAACGCCAGGAAATCGGGTTTGTATGTAAGGCAGGGATATTCTGCAGAAGATCTCCAGAACTGGTATAAATTATATGCGGAAACTATGAGATGGCATGCTGTACCTGTCAGGCCGTTCCGTTTTTTCAGATTTCTCCAGGAGAATCTTGAACCTAAAAATATGTTTTCACTACTTCTTGCAGAATCGTATGAAGGCACAAAAACTGTAATCCATTCAGGTTCAATATTTCTGAGATTCAATAAAACTATTTTTTATGCATTCAACGGCAGGAAGGAATCTGCATTTACGACAAACGCCAATGACTTAATACAATGGGAAATCATTCATCATTCCTGCAAAGAAGGTTATAAATATTACAATATGGGGGAAGTCTCAGATAATAACGGCGGCCTTGCAAAGTTTAAATCAAAATGGGGATGCTCTGCAAAGACTATATATCATTACTATAATGATAATGCAGATACTATTAATTACGCAGATATTGATACGGTTAAAAACTACAGCACTTACAAAAGGTATTGGAGGATGCTGCCGATTGGAATAACCAATGCTTTAGGTATAATAGTCAACAGGTTTCTATAGAGCTGATTATTCCATAGGCTTCATGCCCATAGATGCCCATTCTTCAAATGAAGGGCCATATACGCCGGCAACTTTTAATCCTGCCTGCCTCATTACAATGGTCAGTTGTCCCCTATGATGTATCTGATGCTTTATTAACGAGGCTAAGACTTTCCGTTTCTGCCAGTTTTCTCCGAACATTGAAATTTCTTCATCCAGGCTATCATCATTCCATTGCTGTCTAACGGCAGCTGTTAACGCTGCCGACAAGTCTGCATAGGTCAGGTATATTCTTTCGGCCTGCTCAGGAACAGGTTCATTCCTATCTATTGTTCCGATTGACAAACCCGTCCTGGAAATCATTTCACTCATTGATAATGTAATATGCCAGGCAAGTCTTCCCGCCGACCGCACATTATCATTTGGTTTAAATTTCAATGAACCATCGGTTAGATTCTTAAAAAGGTGCAGCGTGGATTCACTCTCAAATACCCAATCCTGCAGAAATTCATCTAATGTATGATACATTCCCCAATCCTTAATTGTTATGAAAGGTTACTTAATATCTCTTTAAGCTTTTGCAGATTTTCCTCCCGGTCAGCTTTTTTATTACGTTCTTTCTCGACCACTTCAGGTGATGCGTTATTGATAAATTTTTCATTAGCCAGTTTCTTTTCAATTCCTTTAAGTGTTCCTTCTACCCTGTCAATTTCCTTCTGAAGCCTTGCTCTTTCAACATCAAGATCGATAAGTCCTTCAAGAGGGATATATATTTCACATTGGTTTAAGACGGAAGATACGCTCGCCTTAGGTTTCTGAATTTGTGCATCAACCTTCACCTCTTCAACCCTTGCAAGCTTTTTAATATATTCGACCTGGTGATCTGCTACAAAGGATGATTTTATATAAGCTTTAACTAATTTGGAGGGAGGAATATTCATCTCTCCACGTATGGTTCGGATTGAGGTGATTATTTCCTGAACAAATTCCATTTCCTCCTCTGCCCTGGGATCAATTTTATCTGCATCAGCTTCAGGGTAACTGGAAATAACAATGCTTTCATTTTCATTTCTTTCTTCAATCAGCTGCCAGAGCTCTTCTGTAATAAAAGGCATATACGGATGTACTATTTTAAGAAGATTTTCAAACATGGTTAAAGACCGTGTGAGAACAGCGGATTTAACTTCATCATCGTCAGAGTACAATCTGTTCTTTGAAAGTTCTATAAACCAATCGCAGTAATCATTCCATACAAAAGAATAAATAATCTTCGAGGCATTATTGATTTCAAACCTGTCCATTGAATCTTTCAACTGGAGCAGTGTTTTATTAAAGCGTGAAGCGATCCACCTATCCGCAAAATCTATATGCTTATTCAGTAACCTCTTATCGACTGGAATCGTTTCCTTATTCATTAATAGAAACCTTCCTGCATTCCAAATTTTATTAGCAAAGTTTCTACCGAGCTCGCATTTTTCAACGCTGAACATTACATCCTGTCCCATGGGGGCAAGATAAACAACAGTAAACCTGAGAGCGTCAGCTCCATAATCTCTTATCACCTCAAGAGGATCAGGTGAATTTCCAAGGGATTTACTCATTTTTCTTCCCTGGACATCTCTTATTACTGAGGTAAAGTAGACATTGCTGAAAGGAATTTCTCTTTTAAAATGGAGTCCGGCCATTATCATCCTTGCCACCCAGAAAAAGATTATATCGGGGGCAGTAACCAGCGTATTAGTAGGATAATAATAATCCTGCTCCTCCTGTGTTTTAAAAACAGCATGCGCCCATAGCCAGCTTGACGCCCAGGTATCAAGCACATCTTCATCCTGTTTTAGATTCTCAGATCCGCAATGCGGGCATTTATCAGGTTTTTCCACGGAGACTATCGGGTTTTTACACTCAAGAGTACAATGGTCATCACCGACGCAATACCAGACCGGGATCCGGTGGCCCCACCATAGCTGGCGTGATATACACCAATCGCTAATATTTTCCATCCAGTGTTTATAGGTTTTTACCCAATGGTTGGGATAAAAACTTACTTCGCCCTCCTCAACAGCTTTAAGAGCTGGTTTTGCAAGGTCATTCATTTTCATAAACCATTGCTCTGAGAGATACGGCTCTATAGGAACGCCGCCTCTTTCAGAATACCCAATCTTATTCTGGTAATCTTCAATTTTTTCCAGAAGCTTAAGATCTTCCATCTTTGCCACGACTTTTTTGCGGACTTCATATCTGTCAAGCTGACTGAAGTCATTAGGTACATTATTATTAGTTGTACCATCCTCGTTAAAAATATTTATTGAATCCAGATGATGTCTCTTACCCATTTCATAATCATTTATATCATGCGCAGGAGTCACTTTCACAGCGCCGGTTCCAAAATCCATATCGACATAATCATCGGCAAAAACAGGGATTTCACGGTCTGCTATCGGAAGCAAAACTGTTTTACCTATTAAATCCCTGTACCTTTTATCCTCGGGATTGACTGCAATGCCTGTATCGCCAAGCATCGTTTCGGGACGGGTGGTTGCCACGGTAATGAATTTATCACTATCTGTTACAGGATATTTAAAATACCAGAGCTTACTGCTGACATTCCTGTATATGACTTCTTCATTTGAAATAGCCGAACGTGATGCTGGATCCCAGTTGACCATTCTATAGCCGCGATATATTTTGCCTTCATTATAAAGTTGAACAAAGGCCTTAATTACCTCTTTATAATAATCATCATCCATAGTAAAGCGTTCACGATCCCAGTCGCAGCTTACCCCAAGTTTTTTTAACTGCTGTATAATAATACCGCCGTATTTTTCCGTCCATTCCCAGCAATATTTTATAAACTCATCCCTGCCGATTTCCTTTTTTTCGACATTCTGTTCTTTTAGATAGTTTGTTACTTTTGATTCAGTTGCAATAGAGGCATGGTCGGTACCAGGGACCCAGCAGGCATTATACCCCTGCATTCTTCTGGTACGGATAAAAATATCCTGCAGGGTATTATTAAGAATATGTCCCATTGTAAGGATACCAGTCACATTCGGAGGTGGAATTACAATTGTGTATGGTTCTTTTGTGCTATCAATTTCCGAATGAAAAAACTTCTTCTCAAGCCAGAACTTATACCATTTATCTTCTACCGAAGCGGGATCGTAAGCCTTGGGTATTTCGGTTTGCGACATCAAAATCCTTTGTTTTTAGTGAAATTAAGTTACAAATATAAGTAAATTTTGAGTATGGGTGAGAGAAGAATTTATGGGTGATTTATATGACCATCTCTTTAAAATATATTTCATTTCTGTCCGTCTATATAAGTGATATTTCTTTTTTACCGGAAAGGATTTTATTATGAAAATGCTGATCCTTAAAACCAATATTAACTTAAAGGACGATTTTATTTCAATGAAGAATAGTTTGAGCCGTTCTTTTGACATCAATGAATGTACTATAGACCTTGATGACACGGACAAAGTTGTTAGGGTAATTGGAAGGAGGCTTAATAAAAACGAAGTTTTAGAAAGGATCAATAGTCTGGGTTATGTGTGCGAAGAACTACCTGATTAAAGAGGTTTAGGTAGAAAGGGCGGGAATGAGAGTGGGGAGACGAAGAGACAGAGCGACGCAGAGAGATCTATGGTCGGAGAGTCAACCAATAGTCCGGAATCATCGGATAAAGTATTGAAAGTCGGGTATCTTAACCTGGATACCGTGGTAAGCACCATTAAGATCACTCCATTGATCACCTACGGTACCTTCAATCTTGTATCCTTTTTCCTTAAGCTGTGTTCTCTTCTCTGATTTGAAACTCTCGGAACTGATGCCGGAATAATTTTTATCCTTAACTATGAGTGTATCGAATTTTGTGAATCCCGCACTAACCAGATTTTTGTATGTCGCATTGAATTGATTTTCTTTTCTTGCGGTAAGGAATATTACCCGGAAATTTTTATCCACAAGGTAGTTATACAGATTTAAGACCTCAATAACAGGGGGTGCCTTCGCACTATCAATCCACATATCGAAATATTCTGGCACATAACCAAAGTCGCAGTTTTTATTATATTCATAATTGGAAAGGGCAGTCTCATCCACATCAAAAACAACGGCAGACTTTTCAGAGGGAGTAATTTTATCAAACTGAGCAATAGCTTCATTTACAGACCTTTCAGCATCTCTATGAAAATCCCCGCTTTCATGGTATCTGATTATTGCATCTTTAACAAAGCTTAAGTTTACAAGATAAACAGGTTGTGAGGAACATCCGTATAAAACAGATATAAAAATTACAACAGATAGAAACAGAGACCTTGAGCCCATCAATAATTCCCTGATTGTTTGTAAAAAGGATTAAAATAAACACAAATTTCTGATAAAATACAAGTGAACCTTAGCCTATTGTTCAATTCCAAAGAAGAACAACAAAGGTCTCGCCAGTCTGTCTGCCCAGGCAGCTTCATTATGTTCAGCTCCCGGAGCGTAGAAGTAATCGATATTAGTCCCGATAACAAATCCCATTTGTGTTAATAAAGCAAACATTTTCTGTCCCCTGCTTAAACCATCTTCACCGTGATCGATATAAATCTTTAATCCTTTGGGCGGTTTATGATATTCCTTTACTGTTTTAAATATCTTGTCATCATCATAATAGAAGGAGCTCGACATACACCCCGCCATCGAGAAGACATCGGAATGTTTCCAGGCAGTAAGAAAAGAAATCAGACCTCCCATTGATGAGCCCATAACGGCAGTATTTTTTGAATCTGAAAGCGTTCTATATTTTGAATCAATGAAGATTTTTAATTCTTCAATCAGAAATTTTATATACTTATTTCCCTTTTTCGAATCACTGTATTCCTCAAGCCTGTCCTTACTATTATTAATTCCCACGATAATTAGTTCTCTCAGCCGACCGGCTTTAATAAGTTTTGTTACAGTTTCATCGATCTGCCAGTCAACTCCCATAAAAGAAGTTGAAGGATCGATGAGATTCTGGCCATCGTGCATATAGAGTACAGGATATTTTTTCGAAGGTTGCAGAGAGTAAGAAGGCGGCAGCCACACGAATACATCTCTTTGATTTGAGAGATATGCGGAGGGGAAATTAGGGTGAAAATTAACTTTACCCACAATTCTCTTTCTCCCCCTGTAAGACTTCACGGAACTTTTTGAGGGTTTTATTTCAGAATCCTGTTTTTTCATTTCTGATCACAAAAATGCCTTAACTATCCAAAAATAGAAATACTTTATGAATCAGCAAAAATGATTCATTCCAATTTTATTTAAGAATTCCTGGGGGACAAATAGCATATTTACAATATTTTATGGATTTTAAACGTCATACTTTTACAGTTTTTAAGGAGATTTCGATAATTATGGCAGTTATAAGACCTTTCAAAGCGTTAAGACCCTCAAAAGATAGAGCAAAAATAGTCGCAAGCGTACCATATGATGTGGTTAACAGGAAAGAAGCAAAAGATCAAGCCGAAGGTAATTCTCTTAGTTTCCTGAGAGTAACCCGTTCGGAGATAGAATTAGATGACAGCATTAGTCCCTACTCGGATGAGGTATATAAGAGAGCAAAAGACAATCTGAATCGATTAAAAAAAGAAGCCCCGCTAGTTACAGAAGACAGACCTCATTTTTACTTATACAGACTTGAAATGAATGGCAAATCACAGGTAGGTATAGCGGCTACTTTCTCTGTTGATGATTATGAAAAAGACATAATACTCAAGCATGAAAAGACACGGCGAGAAAAAGAAGATGACCGCACAAATCATATAATAACCACTGAAGCTCAAACTGGAATAGTTTTTTTAACTTACCGGGGTGTAGATACTGTTAATAAGATCGTGAACGATACAATGAAAGAAGATAAGCCCGAGTACGATTTCATATCAGAGGACGGAATTAAGCACACTGTATGGATTGTTCCTGAGAAATACAATGATAAGATTATTTATGAATTCAAAAAAATAGAACATTTATACATTGCAGACGGCCATCATCGGGCAGCGAGTGCAGCAAGAGCACGAAATGTAAAAAGAGAAAAAAATAAGAACCATAAGGGCGATGAAGAATATAATTATTTTATCTCGGTCATTTTCCCTGCAGAGCAATTAAATATTTTACCTTACAACCGTGTTGTCTCCGATCTGAACCATCTCTCAAAAGAGGAGTTTCTCGACAAGATTAGCGAGAAGTTCAGTATAGAAAAATCCGGGAAGAAAGAACCCGAGTCAGGAAAAAAATACGGTATGTACCTGGATGGAGAATGGTATATGCTGAAAGCAAGGGATTCAATCCTGGCAAGCAATTTCCTTTCTAATTCAGTCGCTGAAACCCTGGATGCCAGCATTCTCCAGGATTTTCTTCTCAACCCTATTCTGGGCATCGATGACCCACGTACGAACAAAAGAATAGATTTCATCGGCGGCATCCGTGGGACAAAAGAACTCGAAAAACTGGTGAATTCCGGAGAAGCTGCTGCTGCATTTTGTTTATACCCGGTTTCTTTAAATGACCTTATGGGTATTTCTGATGCAGGCGAAATAATGCCGCCTAAATCAACATGGTTTGAGCCCAAATTAAGGGACGGGCTTCTGGTTCATACTATTTAAATTAAACACAAACTGAAACATAAGAAGGGAAGATCTGAAAATGGAAAAAAGAATAAATAACTTCAGTGCAGGTCCTGCAATTCTGCCTGAAGATGTATTGAAAGAAGCACAGGAAAACCTAATGTCACTTCCCGGTGTGGGAATGTCGATATTGGAAATAAGTCACCGGTCAAAAACATTTGATAAAATCATCGCCGATGCGAAAGCTGATCTCAAAGAACTTATGGGAATAAGTGATGATTATTCTCTGCTTTTTCTGCAGGGTGGGGCCAGCCTTCAATTCTCAATGGTGCCTTTAAATCTAATGCCCCCGGCCAATAAAGCAGATTATATAGTGACCGGCAGCTGGTCAAAGAAAGCAGTTAAAGAAGCCAAGCGAGTAGGCACCGTAAACATTGCAGCCACAACTGAAGAAGGGAAATTCAAGAGAATCCCGAAGCAGGAAGAACTCAAACTAGATCCCGGAGCTTCCTATGTTCATTTTACATCAAACAATACCATTTACGGAACTGAATTTCATTATGAACCTGAAACAGGCAACGTCCCGCTTGTCTGCGACGCGTCATCGGATATACTTTCAAGAAAGATTAATGTAAACAAGTATGCTCTGATATATGCTGGTGCACAGAAAAATATGGGACCATCCGGCGTTACTTTTGTTATCATTAGAAAAGATATGGTAGAAAGAAGCAGTGATACTCTTCATACAATGCTCAATTATAAAATACATGTTGATGCTGACTCGCTTTACAACACTCCCACTGTATTCGGTGTCTATATTATCGGGCTTGTAACGAAATGGCTAAAGAAAAACGGCGGACTTGATGCAATGTATAAAACAAATAAAGAAAAAGCAGACCTGCTTTATAAATGTATAGATGGAAGCGGCGGATATTACAAAGGTCATGCAGAAAAAGACAGCCGCTCATTAATGAATGTAACTTTCAATCTTAACTCCGAGGAACTTGAAAAGAAACTTGTTGATGAAGCTTCTAAAAATGGTTTCAGCGGGTTAAAAGGTCACCGTTCTGTCGGCGGATTAAGGGCCTCAATATACAATGCATTCCCGAAAAAGGGAGTAGAAGAGCTTGTAAGTTTTATGAAAGACTTCCAGAAAAATAATGGCTGATCTTTAAAAAGTTAAACGCGGGAGATTTATTATGAAGGCAGTACTTATTTCGTCTTTTTGTTTGCTGATGCTTTTTAGTTCCTGCTCGAAGGATGAAAAGAGGCTTGAAGCTTTCAATGCCGAAGCATTTGCTTACGACCTTGGAAACAGCTGGGAAGTGGATGCATCTGTCCGCGTTAAAGGTTTTAAACAGAATGAGAACAATAATAAGTTCACCACAACATTAAGCTACAACATTGACCTGGTTAAACCTGCGGGTGATATAATGAAATCCCTGGTAAGCAAGACTGAGGATAAATCAAATGATGAAGAATTTATGGATGTCCCTATCGAGATACAATTTGATCTTGATTCAACATATGCAGATGGTGAATATAAATTAGTCTTTAATGTTAAAGATGCTGAATCCGGTAAAACGGCTTCAGCATCAGCTTCTTTTAGTTTGAAAAAAGACTAAACGGGAAGAAGGTTAATCCCTGGCATAGCTTAATTTTGTCGTCATTGAAGTACCTTCATTTTCTCCCTCCAGGGTTACCGTCATTGAATCTTCCGCAGTATGCCTATAAGTAATTGTCTGCGGGTATCCCTCATCCTCATTTTCAAAGACAGCCAACGAATCACTAACAGAAGTTAATTTCAAAGCCACCTGCTGATCACCAGGAAGCTTTATAGCATAGTATACCTGGTTATTATTTTGTTCAATACGCATATCCTGCGAAAAAACACGTTTCCCGTTTACATCAGTTGTATAACTTATACCTTCCATCAGACGGAAATTCTTTTTATGCCAGCTTTCATAAAGCTTAGCATCCCCCTGTTTCCCACGCCAGATATTTTGCATCCAGCTTAACTTATTAAAGCTTCCAAGATCTTCAGTTTTTTGTTCCTGCGTATCACATCCTATAATAATGGCGCAAAAAATTAAGGTTGCTATTATGTTTATTCTAATAATTTTCATTCTATACTTCAGTTATTACTATTGAATTAAGGTAAAATATTATGGTTTCCGCTGGTGTGAATTAAAAAACAGAAGACCGAAAGTGTGCGGTAATTTGAATAATTTGGGTTAGTTGTGACTAATATATTTTTCCGGAATGAGTTTTCGTCCTGCATATCCGGCTTCAATCTCGTGGTAATAAATGACGTTGTCTTCGTCACTTCTCCAGCACAGAAATACTTCCTGGCCGTCAATTATAGCCGGAAAATCAACCAGGCCAATAGAAAAGTTCCAATCCTTGTAATAGCAGCCTATTTCCTCAAGTTCAGCCATAAACCCGTTCAGTTGAGCTGCCAATTTTTTAACCCCGGGATCCGATTCAATCACACCATCTTTATCCTCTGTAAGAAGCCTTATTTCGCGTGATGTATTCAGAATATCCTCTACAATTTTCCTAACGAGAGGTAGAGTGCTATGAGCCTCTTCAGGAGTAAAATATCTGGTAGCAGTAATCATAAGTTCCTTCCTTGGTTAGCTGTCTTAAAATTACAATATTATTTTATCAAAAAAAGTTCAAAATTATCATAACTATGTAAATTTTTTGTACGGTCACAATATCTTGCCTCAAATCAAGAAGTATTATTAAGTAATTTTGTAATACTAATCATACGATTACAGACAAACGATGTATAAAAAACTATGTATGGCTGCATTATACCTGCTGGGAGCAGGTATAATATTTATTAACGGCTTCGCGACAAAAATTGATGCAAACTCCTCTCAGGCTGATGGGGTATATTCAAAGAGTAACGAAAACTGTGCATTCCCCATAGCTGCAGTTGGGGATCTTCAGAGAACTTCTGTTTGGGAGTATATGGCAGGCAGGGAAAGTAATGATGTGGAAAGAAAGGAGATTATTGAAAATATAAGCGAACAGAATCCAGGCTCCGTTATTCTTCTGGGCGATATGGTATTTGCAGGAGATAATATTGATCACTGGAAATACTTCGATACTTTAATAACTCCGATAAAGAAGGAAAATATTCCGATTTTCCCCGTAATTGGAAATCACGAATATTGGGGAAATAACCGAATTGCACTTCAATTCCTAACCGAAAGGTTTCCGGTACTAAAGGGAAGTCATTGGTATACGGAAATCTGCGATAGTATTGCTTTAATATTTCTTGATTCAAACGATCCCGATTATTCAAGTGAACAATGGCAGAACGAGGTTGACTGGTTTAGAAACAAACTGATATCGTTTGATAATGATTCCTCTATCCGAGGGATTCTTGTTTTTGCCCACCATCCCCCATATACAAATAGCTTGATCACCGGAGATGAAATGCAGGTACAGCTTGGGTTCGTACCCGCATTTGATAAATCCAGGAAAACACTTGCATTTATCACGGGGCATGCACATACATATGAAAGATTTATTGAAGAGGGGAAGACTTTTATTATTTCAGGGGGCGGAGGAGGGCCCAGGGTATTGTTAAAAACTGGTCCCGATATACATCATGATTATTACAACGGACCTTCTCCCAGGCCATTCAATTATCTTATTATAAACAAATCAGACGGCGGGATAAACTTTATCGTTAAAGGGGTTAAAAAGGGAAGCAGAGTATTCTTTACAATGGAACAGTTTACCCTCCCCTTCAGTAAATAACAAAAAAATAATGAAACTAAAGACGGTTTTCTGCTTCTAATGAAGTATGAATAATTACGGAGAAAAAATGGATTATTTATCATTAAAAAAGAGAATTGATGAATCAGGAATTTCATATTCGGAATATATTAAAAGAACCGAACTGGAAATTTCCAGTACACAGCGTGAATATCTGACAACCCAGGAACTTAAAAGATTAAATATTAAATCTCTGAATCTTCAGCGGGGGAGCAGGATAAGAAGGACCTATAATCCCGGAGAAGAACTAAACAGACTATTGAATGAGATAAGCTTAAAGCAATTATGGTTAGTAATTACCGAGAATTGGTGCGGAGATTCAGGACAAAACCTGCCTTATATTGCTGTAATGGCTTCACAGAATTCTCTAATAGATCTGAAAATAATCTTAAGAGATCCCAACCCTGATATAATGGATGAGTTCCTTACCAAAGGGACAAAGAGTATTCCTATTCTTGCTGTTTTCAGTCAGGATGGAGAAGAACTATTCCGATGGGGGCCGCGGCCTGCATTTGCAGTTAACCTTATTACCAAATGGAAATCAGATGGACTAGAAAAACCTGAATGGACCGAAAAACTTCATTCCTGGTATGCGAAAGATAAAGGGTGTGAACTGGAGAAGGAATTTATTGATCTGATCAGTAAGGCAGAGTTGACACATTAGCGGAAAAAAGAGACGCACCGGAGTGCGTCTCAGAGAAATCAGAACTATTTTTCATTCATAAAAGGATATTTCCAATCTTTCGGAGGAACGAAAGTCTCCTTAATTGATCTTAAAGTCATCCACCTTAAAATATTCATAGCACTTCCTGCTTTATCATTAGTACCCGAAGCACGTCCGCCTCCGAATGGCTGCTGGCCAACGACAGCTGCTGTCGGCTTATCGTTAATGTAGAAGTTCCCGGCCGCATCTCGTAATTTGTCAGACATCTTTACGAGAACCTCCCTATCCTGCGACCAGATAGCACCGGTGAGAGCATAAGGGGATGTGGTATTGCAGAGCTCAAGCGTCTCGTCAAATTTATCATCATCATAAACATAGATCGTTAAAACGGGACCAAAAATCTCCTCCTGCATCGATTTAAAATCAGGGTTGGTTGTAACGATGGTAGTAGGCTCAATAAAATACCCTTTTTTATCATCACAATTTCCGCCTGTAATTATTTCAGCGTCTTTAGCATCCCTGGCAAAGTCGATATAAGATTTTATACTTTCATATGCTCCTTTATCAATTACGGCACCCATAAAGTTCGTAAAATCTTCAATGTCTCCCATTTTAATCTTCGCGACTTCTG